>JANPPB010000430.1:0-4773 GCA_031428295.1 Segetibacter sp.
TTAAGTTAATGACATTATGTAACAAAGTAAAATTTGAACAGTTCACAAATTCTATAAAAATAATTAGGGTGATTTGTAACCTTACACCTTTTCAATCCTATTCTTTACACTAATAATTTCAGCAGCAATACTTATAGCTATTTCTTCTGGTGTGTGGCTATTAATTGCTATACCGGCAGGAGCATGTAAAGCGGCAATCCAGGCTTCAGGAAAATTGTCTGCACGGTACTCGTTTAGCATCGTCTCAATTTTCATCCTGCTCCCTAATACCCCAAAATAATGAAACGATTTGCCCTTTAAAGCCCTAATGGCTACATCATCTGTTCTATACCCCACTGTCATTACCACTATGCAAGCATTGGCAATTGGTGGTATTAAGTGAGCCAGTTCTGTATAACTCTCAATTACCACCTTTTCATCTACATAATCGTTGGCCGCAAAAGTTGGTAATGCGGATCGCTCTTCATATAAAGTAATTGCAAAGTTTAAAAGCTTCATTTGCCTCGATAAGGCTAAAGCACAATGGCCACCTCCAATAATAAAAAGCCGGTCATGTAAACCTATCCTTTCACGATATAACCAATTTTTACTATTTACCAGGGTTAATCCTTCACCAGAATCAATACTCTTATTTAATATGGCAATGCCGTTTGGCGAAATTTCGAGCATGCCGGCTTGTTGGTAATTTATAATATTGAGTAACATGGTTATTGTGTCGAGGTCGGCTTGTCTTACGGCATACATTATATTAATCTGCTCTCCTGAACAGATCATTCCGCTTTGGTTTTTTGCTACCGTTTTATTATGCACCTGCCGGTGAAGCGTAGATTGTTTGTCACCGGCGATCATCCGTGCCATGGCCATCTCAACAAATTTGTGTTCCATAATTCCACCTCCAATTGAACCACACGTACTTCCGTTTTTACTTACTGCCATAAAAAATCCTGCACGGCCAGGACTGCTTCCCAAACTTTCTACCACGTATACAAGAACCACTTGCTCTTGTCGCTGTAAACAATCAGCAACAAACTGCCACGTGTTTAATTGGGTCGGCATAAAAACTTAAAATAAAAATTAAACACATTGAAACGAATACATGTACAGGGCTATACAGAAAAAATGGCTGCCAATATTATAAAGCTTATGAATGGCCAGGACAACAGTATCCTATTTTGATATGGGCAGGGAGAACATCAATAATGTAGCCTTTGTTGCCAGTCTAAAAGTATGAGCATGGAAGACGTCGTGGTACTCTTGCCTGCCTGACTCTATGTATCAACCCGGCAAAGAATAACTTGCAAGCCAACCACTATTTAAAAGCATCCATAGCCACGGTAGGTTTACTGCTGTTATCAAAGGCACCGAGACTATAACCTTTCCAATTGCCATAACTCTGCGGCTCCCAATACATCACACCTTTACCTTTTACGTCTTGTACCGATTTTACCTTATTAATCAAATCAGTCAAAAAAGCTTTTGAGGCATTGGCCTCGTCCCAACTCATGCCCACTTCAACAATCATAATTTCTTTTCCATAACGGCTTACCATATCATTCATATTGGTTAAACATTGGTTATTGAGCGTTTGCCAATTAGATGAATTTGGATACAACGACATACCTATCATATCCCATTCAGCCCCATTATTTTTCAACCCATCAAACATCCACCGAAACAACCCATTGTCATAACCATTAGAGATATGTACCATCACTTTTATCCCCGCATCTACTCCCTTAACAGCATTGTAACCTGATTTTATTAACTGAGCAAAATTATTCATGTTCACAGATGCTTTGCCCTCGGGCCACAACATACCATTGTTGGTTTCATTACCTACCTGCACCCATTCAGGTACAATACCATTCTTCTTTAATTCCTGTAAAACTTCGGTGGTATGGCTCCAAACGACTTGCTTCAAACCTTCTATATCTTTTCCCATCCATGCAGCCGGTTTATTCTGTTTTCCGGGGTCGGCCCACCAATCACTGTAATGAAAATCTATCAATAGTTTCATACCCAATTTCTTTGCCCGTAAAGCCTTAGCCAATACATCTGCAGTATTACAAAAGCCATCTGTAGCATTTACCCAAACCCTTAAACGAATGGTATTCATTCCGAGATCTTTCATCAGTTGCATACACTCTTTTTCGGCACCGGCACTGTTATAAAATTTTTTGCCAGAAGCCTCCATTTCTGTCAACCAACTAACATCAGCACCCTTAATAAAATTTGCGTTTGTACCGGGAATAATAATTACAGGCGGCACTTGTGCATTGCCTGTTTTATTACACGATGATAAAGTGATAACCAGCGAGATGGCAATTATTATATGCTTCATAATAACTATGATCAATTATTTATTTAAGATAAGGACTGTAAGAAAGGAAGTACCATTTAAGTGCTTTCCGTTTTTAGGGCAGTAGTTGCATTTTTTACAGCAGAGCGTTGTGAAGATATTGAATACAGAGCCATCAAAACTTTCTCTGGTGTCATGGGTGCACTAAATGCGCAATCTGCCAACGGATTAAATGCTTTTATAGCAGTACGAATGGCAAAGAAGGCGCCGATACCATACATTAAAGGCGGCTCCCCCACTGCTTTAGACCTGAAAATTGCCAGGCTATCTGTAAGTGTTTCCAGAAATTCGATATCAATAACTTTCGGTACTGAGTAGATGTCAGGTACTTTATAAGTTGACAATGCATTGGATTGTAACCTTCCTTCCTCATCGTATATAATTTCTTCCATGGTCATCCAGCCCATACCCTGCACCAGGCCGCCTTCAATTTGACCTCTGTCAATAGCAGGGTTCATGCTGGCACCAAAGTCATGAACAATTTTCACTGCATCAAATTCATATATACCTCGCAGGCAATCGAGAGTTACAATTGTGATTGCTGTGCCATAAACATGATATGCAAAAGGATGACCTTTCTCTTTTGACGAATCGAAATTGATAATTGGGGTAGCATAATGTGCATGTTCCGATAAATTGATTCGTTTGATATATGCAGTCAGCACCAATTGCTCCCAGGTAATTTGTGTTTGCTTACCATCGTACCACACAAAATCGTTCTCAATTTTTATTGATTCATGATCAATAACCTGCAAAATATCTGCTGCTACATTTATCAGTCGCTCCAGTATTTTTTTACAAGCCATTTCAACTGCTTTGCCATTTAAATCGGCAGTGGCGCTGGCAGCGGATGGTGAAGTATTTGCTATTCTAAATGTATTGGTACTATACAGTTTAACCTTAGCCGGATTAATTGATAGCACGATACTGGCCACCTGCAACATTTTGGTGTTGACACCCTGCCCCATTTCAACAGCGCCTGTGCTTACACCCACACTGCCATCAGTATACACATGTACCAAGGCCCGTGACTGGTTCATAAGGGTTTTGGTAAACGAAATACCAAAGCAAACCGGCATGAACGACAATCCTTTTTTATATATTTTATTGGTTGCATTGAAAGCTGCTACCCCTTCAATCAAACCATCAACATTATACAATGCTGAAGCTTTTTGCCAACAAGCCTCAGCCTCACTTTCTGCACTTTGCCCATACGGAAATTGATCTCCGGTTTGAATAAGATTTTGCTTTTGAATCTCCCATGCGGAAACTCCTAAATCTTCTGCCGCTGTAGCAATAGCTGCTTCAATAACAAACATACCCTGTGGCCCACCAAAGCCCCTGAAAGCAGTGTTGGGAGGAAGGTTTGTACGGCAGCTATAGGCAGTAGCTGTAACATTAGGTATAAAGTAAGAATTGGTGCAATGGAACAATGTACGCTCCAAAACAGCCGGAGAAAGATCAGCAGCAGCTCCGGCATTCTGGTAAAAAGTAGCCTCGTATGCTACAATCTTCAAATTTTTATCAAGCCCAATCTTAAAATCAGAAGTGTAGGGGTTTCGCTTACCGGTCATCCGCATGTCTTCCATACGGCTCAATGCATATTTGACCGGTCGCTTTATATGCCAGGTTGCTAATGCACAAAGAATGGCCCACATGGTTGCCTGGTCTTCTTTGCCACCAAACCCACCGCCAAGACGGGTTACATCCACTTCAATGCGATGCATGGGTATGCCCAAAACATCAGCCATATGACGTTGCACTGCGGTAGGCCCCTGGGTTGAGGAGTACACCTTAATGCAATTATTTTCTATTGGAATGGTGTAGGCACCCTGCGTTTCAATATACAAATGCTCCTGTCCGTTTGTTTCGGCTATGCCTTCATATATATAACTACACTGCTCCCAGGCTTGTTCACTATCTCCAATTTTAAAAGTTCGGGGTGGTACAATCAATTCATTTTGCTCACGTGCAATTCTTGCATCGGTTATAATTGGCAACGGGGCTACTTCAAGAATTATTTTCTTAACTGCTGCATAAGCAATATCCTGGGTTTCTGCCACCACAAAAGCTACCGGCATTCCAACATAATGAACATGGTCTTCTGCGAGAAGCGGTTCATCGGGTACAATGCCCCCAATCTGGTTTATGCCCGGTATATCTTTATAGGTAAAGATGCGCTCCACACCGGGCATTGCTGCTGCAGCCTTAACATCTAAATTTAATATTTTGCCATGGGCTACCGGCGAACCAAAAGCTGCTCCATATAGCGTACCTCTTAGCTCTGGTATATCGTCCAGGTAAATGGACTCGCCTCTTGTATGTGTAAATGAATCAATGTTTATCATGCTAAAAAGTCAAAAGCTTCTCTACGTTTAAAGCAGGAAACAAAGTAATAAAATGGGCTTTGATTA
>JANPPB010000431.1:0-4053 GCA_031428295.1 Segetibacter sp.
GGGAGGCGGGGGGGCCATATCTCTTAACCAGGTCGAGACAAACAGGTATTTCAAATTCAGGATCTTCAGTCAGGGAAACACGAATAGTATCTCCAATTCCATCTTCCAATAAAGTACCAATACCCGCTGCACTTTTTACCCGTCCGTCTTCACCATCTCCGGCTTCAGTAACACCCAGGTGCAAAGGGTAACATTCGCTAAACTCATTTTGCATTTGTTGTATAAGTAAGCGATACGCATGCACCATAACCTGCGGATTACTGCTCTTCATACTCAATATAATGTTATGATAGCTCTCGGCCCGTGCAATGCGTAAAAACTCCATGGCACTTTCCACCATACCCATGGGTGTATCGCCATATCTGCTCATAATACGATCGCTCAGGCTGCCATGGTTGGTGCCAATACGCATAGCTGTTCCGTACTCTTTACAAATCTTAACCAATGGAGTAAAACGATCGCGGATGCGGTCTATTTCTTCTACATAATCGGCATCGGTATATTCAATAAATTCAAACTTCTTCTTATCAACATAATTACCCGGATTTACCCTCACCTTTTCAACAATACGAGCTGCAATTTCTGCGGCGTTTGGGGTAAAATGTATATCGGCTATCAACGGCGTGTTGTATCCTCTTTTGCGCAATTCATCTTTTATGTTCTGCAGGTTTTCCGCTTCCTTCTTGCTTGGGGCAGTTATCCGCACCAGTTCAGCACCGGCTTCAATACAACGTATGCTTTGTTCCACCGTTGCCAACGTATCCATGGTGTCGGTAGTGGTCATGGTCTGCACCCGTATCGGGTTAAAGTTGCCCAACAATAAATCACCAATCTTTACCTCGCGGGTTGGCAAGCGGCTGTATTGTGTTAGCGAAGTTGTATAGAGTTGCATAGGTAGATCCGTTGACTAAAAAATATTTACAAAATTAAGCAATGTTGCAGGGGGTAACAAATTGGTACGGGTAGAATGACAAGGTCTTTTATTGAAGCGTGACTGCTCTTGAGCTGTTAACACTAACTGGTTCGCCTGCTTCCATCTTTCATGATGCGCCAATCGACTGATGATACTTTTACCAATCCTTTTCGGGAGTATTGCCATTTTTAGTCTTGTTCTTCTGCAAGTCTTTTTGAATTGACTTTTCCTCTTGCCGCAAAGCGTTTAACATTTGTTCTGCCTGCTTTTCATTCAGCTTACTTTTCGACTGTGGCTTATTGTCCTTCTCATCGTTCTTGTCATTATTTTTCTTGTCGTTATTTTGAGGTTTCTGCTTTTGTTGCTGCTTCTTTAACTCGTTTAATGCTTTTTGAAGGTTCTCACGTGCATCATTATCATCGGGAATAATTCTTAATGTTTGTTTATAGGCATCAATACTTTCTTCCAGTTTCTTCTGCTGGCTTAAGCTAACTCCTTTGTTGTAGTAAGAGTGGCTCCTGATCGAATCTTCCTTAGCATTTTCAGCGGCTGCATTAAAAGCTTTCTCAGCCTCCTCCAATTTTTTTGACCGGTAAAAAGCATTGCCCATATTATACTGGGCCTGTACATTTTTGTTGTTTATAGCGGTGGCCTTTTGATATTCGGCGGCAGCCTTTTCAAACTGCTGTTGCTTATACAATTTATTACCCAGGCTAATAGATTGCTGATCGGCCTGCGCATGGGCAACAGTAGATAACAACAGCAATAAAACCAGGTTCAGGTATCTCATCGTGCAAACCATTTCATTTTGCGTTCAGGAATAATAATTTCTAACAGCAATACCAGTAGTGCAAGCAAAACAAACCACTGAAAGTAGGTAGTATATTCCCGCTGCTCACCGGTACCAATTTGCTTCTTCTCCATATCGTTCAGGGCGACCATCAATTTGTCTGACACCTCATCGGCCGAATTAAATAACTGGTAGGTACCACCAGTTAAGGCTGCTATATTCTGCAATTCTTTTTCATTCAATTTAGAAACCACAATATTGCCTGAAGCATCTTTTTTATAATCGTTGGCTTCTGCATCAAAAATTGGCGAGCCATCCGGTGAGCCAATTCCGATGGTGTGTATTATTACCCCGTTCTCACTTAATTGCTTTACTATCTCTTCGGCTTTATCATCATGGTCCTCACCATCACTTATTAAAACTATGGCTTTGTATTTTTTCTCTTTTGTATCAAGAGAGGCATTGCTGATACGAAGTGCTTCGCCCAGCACAGTGCCCTGTAACGAAACTATATTGGGCGAAGCATTACTGATGTACATTTTAGCCGCCCCAAGGTCTGAGGTGAGCGGCATTTGCAGGTAAGCCTGGCCTGCAAAAACAACCAAACCCATCCTGTTATCGCCAATTTTGTCAACCATTTTATTCAGTAACTGCTTTGCTCTTTCAAGACGATTTGGTTTAATGTCTTGCGCCAACATGCTGTTGCTTACATCCAGGGCAACCATTATATCAATGCCAGATCTCTTGCCTGAACCACCACTTTTGGGAGTACGAAGATTTACAGCAGCTATAACACAGAGCACTACTGCCAAAACCAACAGGTAAAATTTGTAACGATAGTTTGCCTGCGAAAAATTTTCGGTAAGCTTGTTTACCAATTCCTCATCCCCTATCTGCTTTTTTACATTTCGTTTCCAGCGGTTAACGTAAATAAACAAAAGCAACACAGGTAACAGTGCTGCAAGGGCAATCAAAAATTCTATGTGTTCAAATACAATCATGTGTTTGTGAAGCGCTGAGAATTACAAAATGATACTGAAAAATTATTACCCCTGATCTATAGTGAATCTTTTTCATCTGTTAAGAATGCTCATCAAGAATTGAGATTTATTATTCGTTTTCAGCCTTAGTAGTTAGCAATTCTCCCGGAGGTCATACTTTATTATCTTATGACATCAGAAATAACTTAAATGAGGTTTATAATTAGCCTTCATTTTATTCTACCAAGGTTTCTTTCCATATAGTAAAAAACGTATGAGCTGTAACTATTAATAAACCTTAAGTAGCATTAAAACCCGCCTATTATTTTTTCCCTTCCAGAAAACCCAACTGCTTTAAGGCTCCTTTTAAAATGTTCATTCTAACGTTTATCATATCCATATTTGCCGGCCCTTCTATGTTCAATACAAAAGGATATGGATGATTGTTTTCTTCGATCCATCCAACAACCCAACCAATTGCATTTCCGTTCTCCTTATTTCCAAAGCCTGTTTTGTAGCTCAACCTATAATTTGCATTGCTTTCACGCAGCATTAATTGTCTTACGATGCGTTGGGTTCTTTTTTGAAAAGGCAACTGGTCAAAATATAATTTCTTTACCAGTCCCAACTGTTCATCAGCGGTTATCTTAACCGAATTATCGAGCCAGAAAGAATCAATTGTTCTTATTGCTGCCTTATTGTAACGGGAGGCATAACCCAAGGTATCCAGGTAGTGCTGCATAGTATCTTTTCCAATACGTCTTGCTACTTCCTGGTAATACGGCACTGCAGAATATTCAAAGGCCTGCGACATAGTAAGGTCGCGGTTCCAGCTTTTAGTTGAGTCACCACCAGGAAAATTACGAACAACACCATCCCACTTTATCACCATTTTTTCGTCGGACACACGCCCTGTTTCAAGCCCTACCAGCGAGTTAACTATTTTAAAGGTTGAAGCAGGGAGGTAGGCACTGTCTTTAAAGCGTTTTAAGTTGTAAATAGTAAACTGACCCTGGCCATTGTTATAGATGCCAAATGTTCCGGTTACTTTATTGTTGTCGAATAACTGTTGTAAACTATTATCTATTGTAACGTTATTAGGACTACAGCTAACGAGTAAAATGCTGGAAACCAGCAAAAAGTGCCAAACTTTCATTTAAGTATTTTGGGCAAAAGTATTGTATTAAGTAAAAGAAATTTTTGAGTGCTGATTGGTGCCGCAACTATTTAACAGAAGCTGCACGGCTTATTAAGTGTTAGATCATGAGGGTATCATCTATTATGTAGCCCTGGTATTACGCTACCGGGTTTAACACCCCTAATTCTTTACCCACTTTTACAAAAGCTTCAATTGCAGCATCCAAATGGTG
>JANPPB010000432.1:0-1584 GCA_031428295.1 Segetibacter sp.
ATTGTATTACGTTTTTTAAATTCAATTTTTACAGAGGGGTTATTTTGTTGTTCATTTTCAATAAACTTAGCAATTTGCTCAGGCAACATATTATAATTTTTTATATTAACGATTGTGGTAAAGCTAACAAAATACCGCCCATAAAAAAATCTAATCTCAATTTTGTCATACAGGCATTTACAATTGCACTAAATTTTGCGTGCTTATTTATTGCAGTAAAGTGGTTAATCCGTTGCCTTGTCGTTGTTTAAACCCCTGCCGGTTTTTTGTTGCAAATCCTCAATTTTTTCAGAAGCAGATGCTTTTGAAAGGTTTTCATCTACCGTTTCACCTGCTTCGTCGGAGAGGGTTTTTAAATATGAACGTTGTGCATCAGTCATTTCTTCGCTGCCTGTAACCCAATCTTTGGGGTCTTTAATGGCATTATGTAAGGGCTCATTTGTTTCTGAATCAATCTTATGTTTTGCCTCATCAATCATGCTGGAAGCTGTGGCCTTTGTCAGCGTTTCATCAACGGGATCGCCTTTCAAAGTTTGCAGGTAAGATTTTTGTGCATCAGTCATGGGCTCGCTTCCTGTGGTCCACTCATCGGGGTCTTTTATCTTATTGGATGAATTGTTAGCAGCTTCTCCTTCATTGCCTTTTAAATTGTAGTCATTATTTTCTATAGCGCATTTTTGTTTTTTAATGTTTTTGCTAACACTTATGCAAAACATACACCATGCTGGTTTATCATACTTTTCTTTTAAGTCAACAATAAGCCAACAAGCTTTTTTTAGATTTAAAGATCACTAACTTCACCAACCCTAACTGTACAATTATGGCTGAAGATCTAATTATTATAAAAGGAACCAAGGAAGAACAATACCAATCTCTTATTCAACAAATACAAGGTTTATTAGCCGGCGAAGATGATCTTGTGGCCAACCTGGCAAATGTGTCTGCAGCATTAAAAGAACAATTTGGCTGGCTGTGGGTAGGCTTCTACCTGGTTAAAAAATACGAGCTTATTTTAGGTCCGTTTCAGGGGCCGGTTGCCTGCACCCGCATAAGTAAGGGCCGGGGGGTTTGTGGTTCCAGTTGGGCAAAAGCTCAAACGCTGATTGTTGCCGATGTAGAAAAATTTCCGGGGCATATCGCCTGTAGCAGTGCCTCCCGATCGGAGATCGTAATACCTATTATGCAGGATGGCGAAGTAGTAGGTGTGTTGGATGTTGACAGCACCGAACTCAATCACTTTGACGAAACTGATGCCCAATACCTGGAGCAGATAGTACAACTGATTGATTTTTCAGAACTATTAGCCGAAATTTCGTGGACGCACAAAGGCATTCGCCAGCCGTTCTAAAGGCAAAAACTTTCTACTTAATATTGAATTAAAACGGTGCTGAATAATACTATTTCAGTGCAGGTAAATCCAGCCCAATCATTCTGGTAGTGCCACCTTAAATCCTGGTGGCTTTTGTTACAGGATTGAAGGTGAGTATCCACCAATTTATTGTTTCATTACTCTTTCTTTGTTTACTTCCTCAACAACTGATTTCGTTTAGATTTGCGCCTCATGTTTAAAGAATTTTCCAGGAC
>JANPPB010000433.1:0-5048 GCA_031428295.1 Segetibacter sp.
GCTGTTAATTGGTGCAAAATACAACAATTGGTAAAAGCTGTGTTTTACGATTGTACTGCAACAGGAATGGACAAAATTTATGAAAGTTGTTCTTTAAAATTTGCAATAGTCTCAGTTTAATTTACGGGGTCTGATGCTTGAAAATTTACGGTAGTCTATTAAATCGAATAATGAGAGGTTCACTATAGACTACAGTAAATTATAAAAACAAAGTTGCTGTAGCTCGTCACCCAAAAATCCAAAGTGTGAATGAAAGCGTTCTTAACGTAAATCGGGGCGCTAAGACTTTTTTAATTTAGCCCATGTTGCCAGCAATGTGGTACTAAAGCCTAATACAGCAATCAACGTAAACGACCAGCGAAGATTAGCAGCCTCGGCAATAAACCCGATTGTTGGAGGTCCCAGTAAAAAACCTATAAAGCCAATGGTTGATACAGCAGCCAGGGAAGCGCCGGGTGTCATTGTGCCCGATTTACCGGCGGCGCTGTATACCAATGGCACTACCGACGATACTCCAAGACCAACCAATAAAAAACCTGCTGTAGCTACAAATAAGGTCGGTACGATTACCGCAAGCATCAAGCCTATAGTAATGACGATTCCACTTAATTGCAGCATTCGTCTTGTACCAACTTTGGTCGTTATCCAGTCACCTACAAAACGTCCACCCGCCATAGTACTCATAAAAGCAACGTAGCCCAGGGTGACATATTCTTTTGGCACCTTTACTACTTTTTCAAAGTAAACACCGCTCCAGTCAAACATAGTTCCTTCGCAAACCATGCAACCAAATGCAATCATCCCCAGCACCAGCAAATTTTTGTCGGGCATCACAAAAATGGGCTGGTCTTTTTTGCCGGCATCGTGCCGCATAGTATGCTTATTAGCAGCAAGTCCCAATGCAAGGTTCAAGAATAAAATGATACAAAAATGAACAAAGAGTGACATGAAATGCGAGACCATTACAGTGCCTATCAATGCCCCTGTAAAACCCGCCAGGCTCCATACTCCATGAAAGGAAGCCATAATAGAGCGGCCATATTTTTCTTCCACACCAATTGCCTGGGTATTTACAGAAATATTAAAAAGATTGCCAAACAAGCCAAAGAAAAACAGTGCTATCACCAACATTAAAGGGGTATTAACCAGTCCAAGCAAAACAAGAATGGTTGGATATACAATACCCGCAATGGTTAAAACACCCTTGCTGCCAAATTTACTTACAGCCCAACCCGATAATGGTAGGCTGACCATCAACCCAACCGGTAAGGCAAACAGAACCGTTCCAAGCCCTGCATCGCTTAAGTGTAAGTTGTTTTTTATTTCGGGTATGCGGCTGGCCCAACTGGCAAAGGTGATGCCCGCTATAAAAAAGTAAACGCTCACTGCTATGCGATGAGATCTTGCCAGTGGTATGGAGAATGTCATATTCATTTAATAAGCTTTACATGATATTTATACCTGATAAACGGAACGGTTCAAACACCTTGCTATCCGGTGCCGCTTCGGTTATAATGGTATCTACTTTTTCAATTCCGCAAATGTGGTAGGTTTCAGCAGTACCTATTTTGTTAAGAGCGGTTACTGCAATTACTCTGTTGGCTGCAGCCACCATGGCACGTTTCACTTCAGTTTCTTCAAGGTCGGGGCCGGTTATACCAAAGGTTTCGTGCAAGCTGCACACTCCGGTAAAAAATATATCAACCCGCAAGGTGCTAAACAGCCTGATTGCCTCCATGCCCATGGTAACACGGGACGATTTAAAAACTTTTCCCCCTGCAAGCACTACATCCACTGAGGGGTGATCCATCAGCAATGCAGCCACCGGAATGTTATTGGTTACAATGGTGAGCGACAGGTTATTTGGAAGCAATCCTGCCATTGCATAAGTGGTAGTTCCACCATCTAATAAAATGGTTTGACCGGGCTGCAATAACGTAACTGCCTTTTTTGCAATAATCAGTTTGTCTTCTTCTGAAACATGAATGCGGTCTTTAAAAGCATGAATGGTAGCATTGGGCGAATGAGGTATGGCGCCTCCCCGAACTTTGGTGAGTCTGCCGTTTTTTGAAAGTTCCTCAATATCGCGGCGCACTGTATCCTCCGAAACCAACAGGTCTTCACTCAACTCTGGCAGGGTAACTCTCCTGTTGTTTACCAGCTTTTGAAGAATGTGTTCGAACCGCTCCTCTTTCAACATTGGGCAATAAATTTTTTCAAAGAAAACAAATGATTTGCATAAGATTGCAGAAAATTGCACAAGTTTGCAAAAAAGAAAAACATGGAAAGACTAATCATAGACATGGATAATGTGATGGCTGATATCTCTACTCAGTTTCAGCGCTGGTATACAAAGTCTACAGGAATTGTGATAGATCCTCAAACATTAATTGGAAAGCCCGAGCCTGAAGCATTTCCGGATAGGGAACTGGTGTGGAGTTTTTTGTTTACTCCCGGCTTTTTTAAAGATGTACCTGTTATGAAAGACAGCCAGGAGGTAATGGCGGAACTTAATAAAAAGTACGAGGTGTTCATCGTTTCATCGGCACTGGAGTTTCCACAGTCGTTACCCGAAAAGTTTGGCTGGCTACAGCAGCATTTTCCTTTTCTAAACTGGAAACAGATTGTTTTTTGCGGCAGTAAAAATGTAATTAAGGGCGACTATATGATTGACGATTACCTAAAAAATCTGGACTATTTCGACGGGGTTCGCATGTTGTACACCGCCCCGCATAACCAGTTGCTCGAAGGCCACAACCGGGTAAACAATTGGCAGGAGATAGCGCAGGTGTTATTAAAGTAAAAAGTAAAAAGTAAAAAGTAAAAAGTAAAAAGTAAAAAGTTGCCAAACGCAAAACGCCTAATGCCTAACGCAAAACGCCGAACTTTATTCTTTCAGCAAACAACCAGCAACCACCAACCACCAACTACCTTAGTGCTCCTTTGTGTCTTTGCGTCTTTGTGGTTCAAGAAAGCCAAAAGCAAAACTTCAATTGACAACCAACAACCAAAATCCTCTTCCTATCAACAGCTATCTAACAATTGCACTTCCTCATTTCAATTATCTTTGCCCGCTGTTACAAATTTGTGTCCCAACTAATGGTTCTTTTAGCATCATCGTTGCGTCGCACTCTTGTACCATTGAACGTTGCAGCAGCTACAGGTGCTTCCTGTAAATCAGCCTGCTGCAAAACATACACTCATTTAAACACGTAGTATTATATGTATCGAACGCACACCTGTGGACAATTAAGTATGGCCAATACAGGCAACCAGGTAACCCTTGCAGGCTGGGTTCAAACGGTTCGTAAGTTTGGAAGCATCACCTTTGTTGACCTTCGCGACCGTTATGGAATTACTCAATTGTTGTTCAATGAAAATCTGAATACTTTATTAGATGCACAGCCATTGGGCCGTGAGTTTGTATTGCAGGCAACGGGTAATGTAAACGAGCGCAGCAATAAAAACCTAAACATTGCTACAGGAGAAATTGAGATATTGGTAAGTGAGTTTAAGATTTTAAATAAGTCGGCCGTGCCGCCTTTTACCATTCAAGACGATACCGATGGCGGCGATGATCTTCGTATGAAATACCGCTATCTGGACCTTCGCCGTAATGCCCTTAAAAAGAATTTAGAGCTGAGGTATTCGGTAAATCGTTCAGCCCGCAATTACCTGCATCAAAATGGTTTCATGGATATTGAGACCCCATTCCTAATCAAATCAACACCCGAAGGAGCAAGAGATTTTGTAGTACCCAGTCGCATGAATGCCGGTGAATTTTACGCCTTGCCACAAAGTCCGCAAACTTTTAAGCAATTGCTTATGGTTAGCGGCTACGACCGGTACTACCAGGTGGTTAAATGTTTTAGAGACGAAGACCTGCGTGCCGATCGCCAGCCCGAGTTTACACAAATAGATTGTGAAATGGCTTTTGTGGAGCAGGAAGATATTTTAAACATGTTCGAGGGTTTGATTAAGGCAATCTTTAAGGATGTAAAAGGTATTGACTATGCAGATAAAGTAGAGCGTACAACCTGGGAAGATGCCATGTGGACCTATGGTATTGACAAGCCTGATATTAGGTTTGGCTTGAAATTAACCAACTTAAAAGTTCCGGATACAGTATTTATCTCCAAACAGAATCTCGTTCACAACTCCCCCCTTCGGGGGGGCGGGGGGGCCGCCTTTCCTGTTTTTGACAATGCAGAAACTGTTATTGCTTTGGCTATACCCGGCGCAGCAGAATATACCCGCAAACAAATTGATGAACTGACCGAATGGGTGAAACGTCCCCAGGTTGGTATGCAGGGTTTGGTGTACATTAAGTACAATGCCGACGGTACTTTGAAGAGCAGCGTAGACAAGTTTTATAACGAGGACAAGCTGAAACAATTTGCGGCATACAGTAATGCCCAGCCCGGCGACCTGATATTGATTTTAGCAGGTAAAGAAGAAAGAACCCGCAAGGCTGCCAGCGATCTTCGCATGGAGTTAGGTAAGCGCCTGGGCCTGCGTAAAGACAACGACTTTAAACTGTTGTGGGTACTTGATTTTCCTTTGTTTGAATACGATGAGGAAGGCAACCGCTGGGTAGCCAGGCATCACCCGTTTACCTCGCCAAAGCCGTCGGATATTGAGACCATGATTGGCAACAACCCGGTTATAGGCAATGCCGAAAAATACCTTGATCATCCTTATGCAAACATTAAAGCCAATGCTTACGACATGGTGCTGAATGGTAACGAAATTGGAGGTGGCAGTATCAGGATCTTTCAACGGGAATTACAGGAGAAAATGTTTGCAGCCCTTGGCATGAGCAAAGAAGAACAGCAACACAAATTTGGATTTTTATTGGGAGCTTTTGAATATGGTGCACCGCCACATGGTGGTATCGCTTTTGGGTTCGACAGGCTTTGTGCAATCCTTGGCGGTAGTGAAAGCATCCGCGACTTTATTGCCTTTCCTAAAAACAATAGCGGCCGCGATGTAATGATTGATGCCCCCAGCACCATTGATGACAAGCAGTTTGAGGAGTTGCAGATAAA
>JANPPB010000434.1:0-2309 GCA_031428295.1 Segetibacter sp.
ATCTCTCACATGCATGGCGATCATTATTTTGGTTTACCCGGCCTTATTACCAGTATGGGTTTGCTTAATCGCGAAACCGATTTGCACCTATATGCACCTGCTCCATTAAAACCCATCCTTGACCTAATGTTGCAGGCTGCAGATACCAGGTTGCCTTATACTTTACATTTTCATCCGTTGGATGCAGAAGGTATTATTGTAGATGATGCCAGGTTTTCGATTGAATGTTTTAAAGTATTTCACCGCATAGAATGTTGGGGCTTTGTAATTAGAGAGAAGAAACCATTACGTAAAATAGATAAGGAAAAAACAAAGCCCTATAAAATACCTGCTGCGTATTACGATCGTATAAAAATGGGCGAAGACTTTATTACCGGCAAAGGCGAGAGAATTTTGAACGAAGACTTAACTATCCCAAATACGCCCCCTCGCAGTTATGCCTTTTGTGCCGACACAATGTATCATGAATTGATTGCACAAAAGGCTAAAGAAGTAACCCTTTTGTACCACGAAACCACCTACCTGCACGAGCTGGAAGAGAGAGCTTTCAGCAGGTTTCACTCAACTACTGTACAGGCTGCACAAATAGCTATAAAGGCAAATGCAAAACGATTGCTTATTGGTCACTTCAGCAGTAAGTACGAGCAACTCGATCATTTTTTAGAAGAAACGTCAGAAATATTTCCCTACACTGAGCTGGCGTTGGAAGGCGTTACTTACCGGATATAAGAACAGCCGCAAGCCTAAAGCTGCAAGCTGTAAGTCCAGAGAACAGCCGCAAGCTGCAAGCTATAAGCTGCAAGGAAAGCTAACAAGAAGGTTAACGGCAATCGGCCATTAGCTTGCGGCTATTGGCTTGCGGCTAACAGCTTGCAGCTAACGGCTAAAAAGCTAACAGCTTGCAGCTTACTCCTGGTGTTGGTTGTTGTGCTTGAAGCTAACAGCTTGCAGCTAACAGCTAACAGCTTGCAGCTAAAAGCTTATTCCATCAATCTTTCATTAAACAGCACAATGAGTCTTAAAAGGTCATTATACTCATTTAAGGGAAGTGTGGTGCTCCTGTCAAACACATCGTGATAAGCTTTTATTCCGCCAAGCGTGTACATAAAAAATGCAGGAACGCCTTTTTCAGTAAACCAGTAATGATCGCTGTTGGCTGCCTTACCACGGGCATTTATTTTTACCAATAAATGCTGTTCTGCGTTAATCAGATTGAGCCACTCAAACTCTTTAGCAAACTCTGTAGCATTTACTACGGTTATACCTTCCACTCCCGTTCCCACCAGGTCAACATTGGTTAAAAATTTTATTTTTTTTAAAGGAATAAGCGAGTGCTCTGTAAAGTATTTTGATCCCAACAATCCTGCTTCTTCTCCTGCGAAGCAGATAAAAACAACTGAGTAAGCAGGTGGATTATTGGCATAATGTTTTGCCAGTCCCAGCAATAATGAAATACCACTGGCATTATCATTGGCACCCGGAAAATAGGTTTCTGCTCCCATGCCTCCCAAATGATCGTAATGAGCTGTAAACACAACAAACGAATCAGGATGTGAGGTACCCTTAATCCAGCCAACAACATTAGCAGCTTTAAAGGAACTGATGAATTTATTTTCCACATCAAGCTTTATGGTGGATGGCTCCCCAGGCATAGCTTTTTTATCTACCTCAATTGAAGTGTAATCAGCAGCCACGTCCGATACACTCCATGTTAGTTTATCCTTAACCTCAACTATTATTTTCTTTTTAAAATTGATAAAATGGGTGCTGTCCTTTTTCTCCAGCATTACCTCACCTTTAAAGCCCGCGCTTTCAGTACCCACAATAAATTGCGTACCCGGCTGCAATTGTGTGCCATTGATAGCAACTTCCATCCTTCCTGGAAAAGTATTAACCGGGTATGAAAAAGACTGAAAATAAGAAGGCCCATTGAGTGGCAATATTCCGGTTGAAGCAAATTGTTCAGACAAATACTGTGCAGCTTTCTTCATGCCATTATTAGTATAACCCCGCCCCCAAAAAGTAGCAGATGTTAGCGTATCAACTATGCCTCTTGAATATTGGCTATCCTGCGCATTGGCGTTGAAAAATGAAACCAGGAAAACTAAAACAATGAGATTTTTCAAATGCAAAAATTAAAACTATTGGATAATGAACTTGTAAAAATTAGGAAACACTTTTCGCCAGGTTGCCTCGTTGTGTTTGCCCAAAGGGGCCATAAAACGTTGCACATGATATGCGCCTTTGCTTTCAATAATGGAAATCATTTTATCCATGTCAGGAACCATTACCCCGCTTTCGCTGCCACC
>JANPPB010000435.1:0-3899 GCA_031428295.1 Segetibacter sp.
AAAAATTGTCAATTTTATTTAAGGCCTCCAATTCGGCATACCGCTCTTTGGCTAAGGCAATAAAGTTTGCTTCGGTCATCGGTTAGTAGTTTGGTTTCTCAAATTTACACATTCTTTAATGCGACAATTTTAAATGCACCCAGCCGAAGTGGTCGTATATCAAATTCCTCCCGCGCACCAAAAAACTATGAACAATAATAATTTACTGACTTTTAAAGTTCTATAAGTGGTGTATATATAATTGTCGCAGCGGTTTCAACTAATGTGATTAGTCTAAATAAGCAAAGATGCTTTGAGAATATATAAGTACAACATCGTCCCAAAAAAATAGAGCGACAATTTGAAATGCATGGTTGAAATGTAAATAATCGAGAGGCTAAATTCTATAATTCTCCTCCCGATCTATGTATGAGGTTGCTTTTGTATCATGGGAAAGAATGTACACAATTAGGGAGATAAAAATGCAGGCAGTTATATACCAATAAAACCAGGCTTCGTGCCCAATCTCCTTTAACCACAAAGCCACATACTCGGCTGTGCCCCCAAAAATAGCTACCGTAATTGCATAAGGAAAGCCTACACCTAATGCCCGTATTTCTGTGGGAAAAATTTCGGCCTTTACTACTGCACAGATAGATGTGTAGCCACTAACTATTATCAGTGCAAAAAGTATCAGAAAGAAGGCAGACCACTCGCTGGTAGTATGGCTAATGGCTGTAAGAATTGGCACAGTAAACAAAGTGCCCAATACGCCAAATGCAATCAACAGTGGCTTGCGGCCAATCCTGTCAGACAACCATCCAAACAAAGGTTGTAAAGCGGCATAGATGAGCATCAGGAAAAAAATAATTATGGCGGCCCTGTCTTTTGTAAGATGGACAGTATTGACCAAAAATTTTTGCATGTAGGTTGTGTATGTATAAAACGCGAGTGTGCCACCCAGTGTAAGGCCAACTACTGTTAGTACCGCCGTGGGATGTTTGGTAAGTAAATATTTTAGGGAGCCATGTTGATGGTTTACGGCTGCAGACTTCTGTTGAAACGAATGGGATTCCTGCATACTTCGCCGCATGTAAAAAGCAACGATGGCTAACAATGCTCCTATAAAAAAAGGTATCCTCCACCCCCACTCCTGCATTTGGTTTTCGGTAAGAAAAACTTGCTGTAACAAAACCTGTATGCCCAGGGCAACCAATTGTCCTCCTATCAATGTTACATACTGAAAGCTTGAATAAAAACCACGGTGTTTTGAATGAGCTACTTCACTTAAATAAGTAGCTGACGATCCATACTCGCCACCAACACTCAAACCCTGCAATAAACGGGCAATCAGCAACAGTATAGGGGCTGCTACACCAATTGAATGGTAAGATGGTGTAACTGCAATTAGTAATGAGCCAAACGACATCATGAGAACCGAAACAGTCATGGCCCACTTTCGGCCTTTTGTATCGGCCAGCGATCCAAACAACCAACCTCCAATGGGCCTCATTATAAATCCTACAGCAAAAATGGCAGCGGTTTGTAAAAGTTGTGCAGTTGAACTTCCCCTTGGAAAAAACACCGGTGCAAAATAAAGAGCAAAGGCTGAGTAGGCATACCAGTCGTACCATTCTACCAGATTGCCAATACTTCCACCTAATAAAGCCTTTATTCTATGCGCTTTTGTTATGGTTGTGGAGAGATGTTGTTGTGTTGAAACAGGTGTCTGCATGAGTGGTGGGTAGTTCGGCAATATAAAAGTTTAAACTGATTATCCGGCTTATCAGGCTGATTAGCCAGGGCATCCATCGTAACCGGTTCAAGTATGCCTTGCATTATAACAAAAAACATGGTTTAGATAAAAAGCTCCCTAATGCTTTTTAATTACTTTCAACCCCCAAAACAGGTTACATGATAAAATATTTATTGCTCATCTCAGCCTTTATGATGAGCCTTTCAATTAAGGCTCAAGTTGCAGCTACTCCTAATTTTATAACCGATAGTTTAAGCGCCTACATTGAGCAAGGCATGAAAGACTGGAACATTCCCGGGCTTTCTATTGCCATAGTTAAAGAGGGTAAAGTTGTTATGATGAAAGGCTTTGGAGTAAGGGATATTGAATCTAAACAACCGGTTGATGAGAACACCCTGTTTATGATAGCCAGTAACAGCAAGCTTTTTACGGGCACTGCATTGAGCCAGTTGGAATACAACAACAAACTTAATTTAGACGATAAGGTTAGTAAATACATTAGCGGCTACACCCTATACGATAAAAACACCACTGATCTTGTAACCATCCGCGACCTGCTGAGCCATCGTATTGGTACAAAAACATTCCAGGGAGATTTTATGTTCTGGAATGGAAACCTGGGCCGCACGTCTATTATTAATAAAATGAAACAGCTAAAGCCATCGGGTGTTTTCAGGCAAAGTTTTGGCTATTGCAACAGTTGCTTTTTAACTGCCGGTGAAGTGATACCTGTGGTTACAGGAAAACCCTGGGAAGTGTATATATACGATAGCATTGTTGTACCTCTGGGATTAACCAATACACACATGTTAACGCAAGGAATAAGTCAACGAAATAATGTATCTAAACCTTACACAACTTTGTATACCGGTAAGCTTACCGAACTACCTTACGACCAGGTAGATAACCTTGGGCCTGCAGGTAGCATGGTAAGCAACGTAAATGATTTAAGTAAGTGGTTACTGATGCAGCTTGACAGTGGCAGGCTTGATGGCAAAAAGATTTTACCCTGGGAGGTGCTGAGAAAAACGAGAGATATGAACATTACGATATCAAGCCGCAAAAGCGCTACACTGCCCGTTCATTTCACCGGCTATGGCTTAGGAGTTTTTATGAACGATTATGCAGGCAAACAAGTCTACTATCATACTGGTGGGGCTTTCGGTTTTGTAACCAATACCTGCTTTGTTCCTGAAGAAAAACTGGGCATTGTAGTGTTAACCAATAACGACAATCAAAACTTTTTTGAAGCATTACGTTACCAGGTTTTGGACGCCTACCTGAATGTACCTTTTGTAAACAGGAGCAAAAAATCGCTGGAAGCATTCAATAAAGAAATGACTTCAACCATCAGCAACACGGTAAGCATGAAAAGCAGGGTAAAGGGAAACCTTCCAACGCCGGCAATTGATAACTTTGCCGGAGTCTATCAAAATGAATTGTATGGCAACATTGAAATAACCCAAGACAAGTCAGGTAAATTTTTGAATGTCGATTTTAAGGGGCATAATAAATTGAAGGCAACACTTGAGTACATGGATCGTAATGAGTGGCTGCTAACTTATAACAATATTGCCTATGGGGTGTTCCCCGTAAAATTCAAAACAAACAATGAAACAGTACTTTCAATTGAGTTAAGAGTAAACGATTTTCTTGAATATGATTCTTACACTTTTATTAAAAATTAAAGATTGGAGTAAGCCGAAACGGGATATTAATTTTAACTTGTATGTAAACCCATTTTTATGAATAAATTATTTTTTAGTGCGTGCCTCCTCTGTGTTATATCCACCCTTACTATTTTACACGAACCTCATTTAAGTAACCATAAAAAAAGCAGCATTACTTATAGGGGCAAAGATGATAATTACATAAACCAGGATAGCAAATTGCATCCCTCATCATTTTTACAAATACAAACATTACAGGCTATTGCCAGGCAGGTGCAGGCACCCAAAGCTCCCATTGAAGTAAGAAAACAATTTAGCTGGTTGTGGTGGGCTATAGGAGTAATTATAGCTATAGCAGGAGGTATGTTATTATACGTTTTGATTAAGCGCAACCCAAGAAAGGATGCACAATAAAGGATGAAATAGAAGGATTAAACCCCAATCTGCATTTCAAACTTTTATAATCGGGCACCAAACAAAAGGCTGCCAATTCT
>JANPPB010000436.1:0-1505 GCA_031428295.1 Segetibacter sp.
ACATGATGGTTTGCTACATGAAGCATACCTGCCTTTGTATCATGTTCATAACAACCAATGAAATTATATTTTGATTGTACCGCCATATAAGATGTAGGTACCGGAATATTTTTATACATTGATATGTCGGTACCGGGTGCATAATTTACTTTATAATAAGTGCCTGTTGCAATAGGAAAATCACTCACATCCCTTTTTCCATGATCATATACGGCGTGAACATCAGGTGGAAAAACGGATTGATAATGGTCATTCACTTTTACAGCGGGGTTTGCCCACCATAGAAAGGTTTGAGGGAAAGAAGACCTATTGTAAAAACGTACTTTAATTTCGAGGTATGCTTTATCAGGATACACAGTAAAACCAGCCATTCCCTTAGTCCTGAACATTTGTTCCACTTCATTTACCCAAATGGTTTTACTGCCATCCCCATGCTCTTCAATAGTAAAATCAATCGGCGCAAACGAAGTAGGACGGTGATGCTGGGGCCAGTTAAATTCTATACCTCCACTGATCCATGGTCCGGTTAAACCAACCAATGCAGGCTTAATAACCTGATTAAAATAAACAAAATCTCTATTCCTTATTTTATCAAAAGCCCTATGAACCCTTCCCCCCAATTCAGGTAGTATCATTATTTTGATGTAGTCATTTTCAATAAAAATTGTATCATATTCTTTATCAAATTTCTCATCTTCAATCTTTTCAATAACAGGATGAGGATAGACAACGCCACTACTTCCCTGATAAATTCTTTTCTCTAAAAAAATAGGATTTTTTTCTGGTAAGCCGATTCCATAGGTGGGAATTGTTACTTTTTCATGCCATACTTTTACAGAAGCTCTCATAGTGCAAGTGTATTTTTAATCGTTAATAAAACTAAGCTTAACCAATTGTGGCATTAATGGAATATTTGTTGATTATGATGGATTATATTACTATTGTAAAATGGAAAGAAAAAAAGAAGGTTTTGATGGGCAACGAGCGATAGTAATACCAAGAAAGATATTGGCAAAGTATTGCAGTACCAATACATTAATAGCAGGTGCTTACATAACTGATATTGGATATTATCCTAAAGCCAAATACCATTACAGAGAAAGAGCACACGGAAGTGAACAGCATATTTTAATATATTGTCAGGAAGGAAAAGGAACAGTACAAATTAATGAAGAGGAGTATCAATTAAACCCTGGAGAATTTATAGTTATCCCAATGGGTGTTTCACATAATTATGCTGCCGATGAAACGACACCCTGGACCATTTTTTGGATTCATTTTAAGGGGGATATAACAACCGGGCTAATTGAACATTTCAGATTTAAAAATGGAAGCTACAAAAGTTCTGTTGATCACAATGATAAAAGAATACATTTATTTGAAGACTTGTATTTAAACTTGGAAATGGGATACAGCAATGAAAATCTATGTTATGTAAATTTATGTTTGTTTCATTTTTTATCGTCCTTTATTTTTAGTGAAAACTATAATCTTGCAGATAAAAA
>JANPPB010000437.1:0-1557 GCA_031428295.1 Segetibacter sp.
CGCAAAATATCCCGTGAGTTACAAATATCCCGTAACACCGTTAAGCAGTATACTGATTGCCTGCAGGCAACTGCTTTTAGTCTTGAAGCATTGCAACAAATGGATGATGCCAGCCTTAGTGCCATTGCCTATGCTGATGCAAAGCAGATGCAGCAGGCAGATAGCCGCAATGGAGATTTCAAAAGCCGGATACCTTATTTTCTTGCTGAGCTTAAACGCACCGGTGTAACCAAGCAGTTGCTTTGGCAGGAGTATAAGAAAAACAATGCTGAAGGGTATGAATACTCGCAGTTCTGCGATCTTTTTAAGCAGTACAGAAAGGTGCATGAGGCCACTATGCATTTTGAGCATAGGCCTGCCGATGTGATGATGGTTGATTTTGCAGGAGACAATATAACCTATGTAGATAAAGCAAGCGGAGAGGTGATCAGCTGTCCTGTATTTGTAGGGGTTTTACCTTATAGTGGCTACAGCTTCGCCGTAGCCCTTCCCAATGCTACCCAACCCAATGTTATAAAAGCCCTCAACTTATGCCTTGCTTATTTTGGTGGAATACCGCAGAGTATTAAGTGCGATAATATGAAAACCGCCGTAAGCAAAAGTTGTCGGTACGAACCGCTTTTTACCGATACGCTGCTCGGGTGGGCACTTCATAATAATACCAGCCTGCTTGCTGCCAGGGTGCGTAAGCCCAAGGATAAAGCATCGGTAGAAAATGAAGTAAAGCTGGTGTACCAGCGCATATATGCACCCTTGCGCGATAAAACATTTTTCAGTATTAATGAACTCAATGCTCATATTATTGAGCAGCTCAAAATCCACCACCAGCGCTGCTTTCAAAAGAAAGATTATAGCCGCTCCGATTGTTTTATAAAAAACGAACAGGCATTACTACTTCCCCTTCCTGCCGAACAATATGTTATCAGGCATATGGCAAAGGCCAAAGTGCAAAAGAACTATCACATTACCCTGGGCGAAAACTGGCACCACTACAGCGTGCCCTTTAGTTTTATAGGTAAATCGGTTAATGCAATTTACGATACCGATACGGTAGAGATATACTACGAGCACCAACGAATAGCCCTGCACAAGCGCAGTTACAAGCCGCACGATTTTACCACCATTAAAGAACACATGCCCGAAAGCCACCAACGCTACGCTGAGCAAAAAGGATGGACAGCCAATTACTTTTTAGAACAAGCCGAACAGATTGGCCCATCAGCTCACCAGTACATGCAAGGTGTATTAAAAGCCCGAAGGTTTACCGAACAAACTTACAATGCCTGCCTTGGCATCATAAGGCTCGTCAAAGCATACTCTGCCTTGCGTGTAGATTCGGCCTGCAAGCGGGCATTAGCCGGACAGCACTACAGCTACACCACCATCAATAATATCCTTATCAACAACCTCGACACTCTGCAGTACGAACAACCTTTATTATTCAATATGCCACAGCACAATAATTTAAGAGGACCAGAAGCGTACAATTAAATTTTTCTTTTTATGATACCAGCAATAGTTTTTCATAGCATCATCGTTGCTACGCTCAGTTCAAAG
>JANPPB010000438.1:0-2850 GCA_031428295.1 Segetibacter sp.
TTTTTGCTCTAACTTTACCTCGCTTACTCATAAGTAGTTGGGCAAATTTAGTGCTTTAATGCATTAACGTTATGTGAAGATTACCCCCTAAACTGAATTCAACATGCTAAGAAGATTTTGCTTTTTTTTTCTCTTTTTCTCTTTCTCATTTAGCTTGATTTCTCTTGCAGCCGACCCCACAAAAAAAGCCCAGAAAGAACAATTAAAAACCATAGTTATCGATGCAGGTCACGGACTTCCCAATAGCAATGCAGAAGGAAAATATAGTTACGAATCTGCCCTTACGCTTGCTATAGGTTTAAAGCTGGGTCAACGCTTAAAAGAGGTGTTGCCCGAGTGTAATATTTTATACACCCGTACCGACGAAAACCTGCCCAATGGTTTAACCGATAAAGACAAAGCAAACAGGTACCGTGCGCAATTTGCAAATGATAATAAGGGCGACCTATTTATTTCCATTCATGTTAACTCAATGGAAGAACGTTATGAGCGCCGGGTTGAAGGACACAGAAAGGAAACTTATTACGTTACTGTTGGTAAAGGGAAGAAGAAAAAGAAAATAGCCAAAACCCGTACCGTTCCTATCTACAAATCTTACAAATTACCATGCAATCGTCTGGGTACTGAAACCTACATTTGGGCCATTAACAAAAACGACCAAAAGATGCAATCTATTGGCTCAAGAGAAGATGAAGCAGATATAACAGGCGAAGGTGGTGACAGTACAGTAAATTTTTACGACTCACCCGAAGCAAAAATTCTTGCTTCACTGCGTACTAAACAATTTTTTGACAAAAGCCTGCTTATTGCTAATTATGTTGAGGATGAATTTAAAAAAGTAGGCAGGCCCAGCTTTGGGGTAAAGCAAAGAAACAACCAGGGTATTTGGGTACTGCAGGCTACTAATATGCCCAGTATTTTAATTGAAACCGGTTTTATTTGCAACGAAGAAGAAGAAGATTATCTGAACAGCGAAAAAGGGCAAAACGAAATGAGTTATGCAATGATGAGGGCGGTATTACGCTACAAACAATCGCTTGAAACGGGCAATCATAAAATTGATAGCATTCCTACTTCAAAATAAAAAGCACCTGGTTTGTAAATAGGCATTTTTTTTGGTTAAGGGCATTACATGATGAAGAATTATTTATTGATTGTATTGGGCATTCTTTTTTGCAGCTATTATTCTCCCCCAACATTCGAAGCAAAAAGTACCAACTCAAAAGCACGGTTTCGAAAAATTATAATTGATGCCGGGCATGGCGGACATGATGTTGGGGCTACCGGAAAATTTTCGAAAGAGAAGGAAGTAGCGCTGGAAGTAGCGTTGAAGCTTAGCAGGCAACTGCAGCGTGAAATGCCTGAGGTGGATGTAGTGCTTACCCGTGCCACCGATATTTACCACAGCCCCGTTACCAAAGCCAACATTGCTAATAATAATAAAGGCGACCTGTTCATCTCCCTTCATTGCAATGCTGCTCCGGATATTAAGCATTCAAAACTAATAAGGTATACAAACAAAGTTTACTACACGGGTAAAGGTAAAAAGCGAAAAAAACACACCCGTAAAGAGCCGGTTTATCAAACTTACTTTACGCCAAACCCTGCAAGAGGAACCGAAACATACATATGGGGAGCGCATAAAAATGATTTAAAGGAAAAGGCCATGCGTGAAAATGAAGCCTTGTATCTTGATAGTGCAACTGCCCGTTTTGTAAAAGACTTTGATCCTTCTTCGCCTGAAAAAATGATTTTATACTCACTTAAGACCCAGCAATATTTTAACCGTAGCGCCAGCCTTGCATTACAGGTTGAAGAAGAGTTTAAAAAAGTAGGACGCATCAGTAGGCAGGCGCAACAAAGGCAGGTTGGTATTTGGGTGTTACAAGCCGTAGCCATGCCCAGCATTTTAGTTGAAACAGGGTTTATTACCAACCCACAGGAAGAAATTTACATTAACAGCGAAAAGGGACAAAACGAAATAGTTGACTGTATTGTAACCGCCCTGAAATTGTATAGAAGAAACATGGAAGCGGGCAAATAACTTGTAGCCTGTACAAAAAGTAAGTAAAGCGAAAGGATTCTTTACTCCCACTTTTTCATTTATCATTATTTGATGGTAACATAAACAAGTGTTGAATAAACCGGTAACTACATTCTTCCGTATTTAAACCCTGTTATGTTTTCTTAAATATATACAGCAGAATAACTAAACAAAATAAAGTAAACCCCATTTACCATTTGTGTAAAGCATAGGGTCTTAAAGTAGTAATGGCTTACTTTTGCCCTTAGCATGACTTTTGCAAGCCATGCCTACTAACTGAAAATTATAATAAAGAATTTCCACATGAAGATTACAAATGAAACAAAAGTTGGTGCACTTTCCGCAATAGCAATCACACTTTTAATTCTTGGGTTCAATTTCTTAAAAGGCAAAAGCATTTTTAAATCTGGTATTTTTTTATACGCCAAATATGCTGATACTAAAGGTTTAATGATTTCAAATCCGGTTGTCATAAATGGCCTGCAGATTGGTAGCGTGTACGAGTTGGAAGAACAGGATAAAAACATTGACACTATTATTGTTGCCATAAAGCTCAATAGAGAACTTAACATTCCTGTCAATTCCATTGCTACTGTTAGCAATAACCCCTTAACCTCATCCAGCATTACTATAGAGATGGGGACGAGTAAAGATTTTCTTAAACACGATGATACGCTACTAACCTCAAACAACCCGGGAATGCTTGGTAACCTAACGCAGCGTATAATTCCACTGGTTGACAGAGTGACGGTAACTGTTCAGTCACTTGATTCTGTTTTAAAAAATATCAACACTGTTTTCGATCC
>JANPPB010000439.1:0-7802 GCA_031428295.1 Segetibacter sp.
TGAGCCATATCGCATCTAAAGCCGTCTATGTCGGTTTCTTGTATCCAGTAACTCATGGCCTTTATCATTTCCACCCGCACCTCTTCGTTCGAATAATCCAGGTCAATCACGTCGTCCCATCCATGTTTATCAAAAAAATCACCTTCAGGGGTTTGCTTATAATATTCAGGGTATTCTGTTGCCCAGTGATGATCCCATCCCGTATGATTGGCCACCCAGTCTATCAATACTTTTAATCCCAGCTTGTGTGCTTGTTGTACTACCGCTTTAAAATCTTCGAGTGTACCAAACTCAGGGTTTATTTTGGTGTAATTGCTGGTTGAATAATAACTGCCAAGTGTACCCAATCTTTTTTCAACACTTATAGGAGTAATAGGGATGAACCAAATAATTTCAACACCCATTTGCTGCAATCGGGGAAGGTGTTCGGCAAAAGCCCGGAATGTACCCTCGTTTGTATACTGTCTAATATTAACCTCGTAAATGTTACTTCCCTTTGCCCAGCCGGGTATTGTAAAATGATCTTCCATGTTGGTACTATTAAAAGTTTCTTTGAAACTTACAAAGGACTGAGGTAGCTCAGCAATAACTAAGGTAGCTTCCACTACAAAATAGGTAACCATTAAACGAAACTGATGTCGTCAAATTCTCAGACCGTTTACAAATAATTTAAATTGGTTTCAGGTGTTAGTTCAAGCAGTGCATTATACATCAATTGGATGGTACTTTCTATATCATTTTTATGCAACATTTCAACTGTTGTATGCATATATCTTAAGGGAATTGATATGAGTACCGAAGGGCAACCATCATTGGCATAAGCAAAGCTATCCGTATCGGTACCGGTGCTTCGGCTAACCGTTCTAAACTGTAATGGAATGCCTGACTTTTCAGCTACATCAACCACCAGGTTCAAAAGCTTGTTGTGAACTGCAGGTCCATAGGCAAGTGATGGGCCTTTGCCGCAACTGCATTCACCTTCAATCATTTTATTAATCATGGGTGTGGTGGTATCGTGAGTAACATCGGTAATTATTGCCACGTTGGGCTTAATGCGACGGGCCACCATCTCAGCACCACGCAAACCAATTTCTTCCTGCACTGCGTTTACAACATACAATGAGTAGGGTAGTTCTTTATTATTTTTTTTGAGTAAACGAGCTACTTCTGCAATCATAAATCCACCTATGCGGTTATCCATTGCCCTGCCTATGTAGTAGCCATTTGCCAGTTCATCAAAGCCCTCCTGGTATGTAGCTACGGCGCCAATATGTATGCCCAGGTCTTCTACTTCTTTTTTGTTTCTGGCACCACAATCAAGAAATAAATTATCAACCTTTGGTTGCTGTTCTTTTTGGTCGGGGTTACTTAAACGTGTGTGGATAGCAGGCCACCCAAAAACTGCTTTAACCGGCCCTTTTCTGCCATGGATGATCACCCGCATAGAAGGTGCTATCTGGTGGTCAACACCACCGTTGCGCTTTAAATAAATCAACCCGGTATCGCTTACATAATTTACAAACCAGCTTATCTCATCAGCATGTGCTTCTATAACTACTTTAAAAGGTTTGCCGGGGTTTATAATGCCTACAGCAGTTCCATAAGCATCAACAAAATGTTCCTCTATAAATGGATTGAGATAATCCAGCCAAATTTTCTGGCCACTGCTTTCAAAGCCAACAGGTGAGGCATTATTGAGATAGTTTCTTAAAAATGTATGTGATTGTTCATTCAATAACGAAGGTTTTTCTTCAACAATCGGTTCAGTTTTTTTTGCTTTAGCCATAGTAATTTTTTAAAAAAATAAAATACTGATCATTCCACATAACCCCTTTGTAAGCATGAGGCCATCTATAAAAGCCAGGTAAAATAAAATGCTTCGTTGATGTGCTAAAAAAGGAATGATGATTAATAAAAATACATAGGGTATCGTTTGAATCATGGATTGCTCCAATGATAAATGCATTTGTTGCTGGTGCAAAAATAACACCGCAAGGCTTAGTAATGTTATGGGTAGCACTACCAAACCCAGTGTTTTTTGTATGCCCAATAGTGCGGGATAAGTTTTTAATCCGTACCTAATATCTGAAGCGTAGTCTTTAATATCGAAAACAATTGCAAGCGCAGAGATAAATAAAAAATTTTGTAACCAGAAAAAACCGGAAGGAAGCATGAATTGTTGCTTTTCTATACCAGATTGCAACTGCCTGAAAAAAATAGGGTAAACAGTTACCAGTCCTGACCAGGCAAAACCAATAAAAAATGGCTTCAGCCACCCGATGGCTCTCAATTGTTTTATCTGCCAAAAGGCAAATCTTTTGTATGTGTAAAAAAAGCCTACCAGTGGAGTAAGCAGTAACAGCATCCAATCTGTCAGGGGTGCATTGCCTGCTGAATTTCTAAACTTAAAAATAACTACAATCGCATCTGCGAACACTAAAACGAGTAGTACAATTAGTGCAGGCCGTATAATGTTTTGGTATTTGATATACCATAAAGACCGTTTATCATCAGTGGTGGATAAGCGTGTTTTAAAGTAAATGCGGGAATAATATAGGACCGTAATGCTAAAGGTGAGAAAGTAAAAATGCGGGCCGTTGGGAGGTAGATGATGTTGAAGATTGGTGTCTAAACAAAGCACTATAGCGCATAGTCCATAAAATAAATTGCCATAAAATATAAGCGGAATAATATTCCTCAACAGGTAAGTTTAACGGATAATAACAATTGGGTCGCTGGTAATGGTATCGCTAACATTTTTCGCCTTATCTCTTATTGTAAACTTAAAAATCAACGTGTCGTTCTGTGCAGGATTGCCCGGGTTGATAGCCGAAATCAAATAGTTTTGATATGTTAAGTTCAGTTCAACAATCCCTTTGGAGGTATTGGGCACTTTTGGAAAAGCCAGCTTCACACTATCGCGAATGGTTGGTTTCACCAGTCGGTTCAGCCTGATTTTCTTTATATAAAAAGTGTCACTGATATCGCCTTCTTTGTCATACAAATCAAATTCAAAACGAAGGCTGCCGCCGTTTGGTACTACACCTGTACTAACCGATTTTAAAACCAGTAGGGGCTTTGTATTGTATTTATCTTTTGAGCATGCAGCTAACAATCCTGCTGCTACAAGGCTAACCAATATCTTTGTCTTCATTATAAATCTTTACTTCTCAAATTTAGTTAAAACCCCCCATCGTTAAGCATCTGTGAAAGACATTGTTAACAATATTTTCTCAGTTAAGGCACACACTTTTCCAAGCCTTGCACTGCACATTTTTCAATATCAGTATAAGTTAAATTTGGTGTATAAAGCCTGGGTTGATGCGCTGGGTATTAACCCTTCTGCCATTACAACAATTAACGAAATTCCCTTTATGCCGGTTTCGTTTTTCAAAACCCATAATGTAGTTACAGGCACACTTCCTGCGCAGCAGGTATTTACCAGCAGCGGTACTACGCAAACCATAAACAGCAACCATTTTGTAACGGAGGTATCTGTTTATGAACAAAGTTTCTTTAAGGGCTTTGAGCATTTTTATGGATCTCCAAAAGATTGGTGTATTATCGGTCTATTGCCTGCATATTTGGAAAGACAGGGCTCTTCGCTGGTGTATATGGTAGACCACCTCATCAAAGTTTCCAATCATGCAGAAAGCGGATTTTACCTGTACGAATTTGAGCAGCTTGCAATGCTTATTAAAAACCTGGAAACCAGTAAACAGAAGACGATGATTATTGGGGTAACCTTTGCCTTGCTGGATTTTGCTGCCGCTTATCCCATGCCCTTGCAATACACCACCATTGTTGAAACAGGGGGTATGAAGGGCAGAAAAAAGGAGATGATCCGCGACGATGTGCACCAGGTTTTAAAGGAGAGTTTCGGGTTGAGCAACATTGATTCCGAATATGGAATGACGGAGCTGTTATCGCAGGCTTACTCAACAGGCAATGGTATTTTTAGTACGGTACCATGGATGAAAGTCTTTACCCGTGACGAAGACGATCCCTTACAGGTGCATGATAAAGGCAAGGGGTTGCTGAATATTATAGACCTTGCCAATATAAACAGTTGCAGCTTTATAGCCACCGATGATGTTGCTATTGTGCATGAGGATAAAAGCTTTGAGGTTATAGGTAGAATGGACGCCAGCGATGTAAGAGGTTGCAGCCTTCTGGTAGTTTAAAATCGGTTCAGTTTTATTTAAATAAAGGTTCTAATACCCCCACCGGCAGTTGATGTGTATGCCTCCCTGAACCCCTTTGGTGTACAATCTTTCTTCTTTTTAAAAATTCTGTTGAAGTTGGAGATGTTATTGAAGCCGCATTTATAAGCCACTTCGGTAATGCTTTGCGTAGTATCAATTAGCATACGCGAAGCATGGCCCAACCTTATTTCGTTTACCGTATCAATAAAGGTTTTGCCACTCCGCATTTTAAAGAACCTGCTAAAAGCTACATCCGACATAGAAGCGATCCGGGCGGCTTCGTTTAACGTGATGTTCTTATCAAAGTTTGTATTTAAGTGCTTCATTATTTTTTCGATGCGCCTGCTGTTGTAAGTGGTGGCTCTCAGGTTGCTGAACGACACATCCGACAAAGCTTTTTGGTTGCGTGAAAGGGAAAGGTCATGTAGAATTGATATGAGTTCCATTACCGAATCGAAACCTGTTTTTCTGGGAAGGTCAATAAGCCTTGGCTTTATGCTGGCGATGGTATCCTGCGAAAACAAGATGCCCCTGAACGATAATTCAAACATGCTGCGGATAAAGCTCATCTGGTTGCGCTGCAAAAACTTTTCATCAAACAGGTCGCGGTGAAACTGGATGGTTATTTCTTTTACCTCGGTGCTGGTGCATTTATTGGTAAACCATCCATGTTGCAGATTGGGGCCAACCAAAACAAGTTCATACGCTTCAATCTCATCAATGTGGTCGCCAATCACTCTTTTTGCCCCGGCAGCATGCTCAATAAAATTCAGTTCAAACTCTTCATGGGTATGCAAAGGGAAATCAAACCTTGTTTTTGTGCGCGAAAAAACGGTAAAACAATCATTGGGTGTTAAGGGGGTAATTTCTCTTAAAATTTTAATACTCATTGACAAAGGTTAAAATAGTACTATAGCAAAAGTATCAAACAGGTTTAAAATTCATTGGTATATTTAAATCTTCCTTGCTTGTGTAATCCTTTATAGTGTTGTTTTGTAGGCTATTTCTAAAAATGAAGGTATTAAAAATTAGTAATTATAGATAAAATAGTATCATTTTACCGATAATTCCTGCTATACATTTGACCAAACGAATATTGTTTATATGAAAAAATATCTCTACCGCAGATTTCTTGCTGTGTTCCTCTGCCTTCTTGGGGCGACCGTTGCCTTTTCACAGGGTCGCAACGTTTCAGGAACCGTAAAAGATGAGACGGGTACCCCATTAGTAGGTGCTACGGTTTCAGTTAAAAACCAAAAAATAAATACAGTAACTAACGCAGAGGGTGCATTTAATTTAAATGTTCCGGCAAACAGCCGCATACTGGTAATTTCTTTTGTTGGCCGACAGAGTAAAGAAATTGGTATTGGTAGTAACAACGTTGTAAATGTTTCTTTAGAGCCTGGTGGCGTAAACCTAAACGAAGTAGTTGTGGTTGGTTACGGTACTGCTAAAAAGGCTAACCTTACTACCTCGCAAACAGCAGTAACTGCAAAAGAAATAAATAGAACAGTAAATACTACGGTAGAGCAGGCTATACAAGGCCGTGCTGCCGGTGTTTACATTACTCAAAACTCTGGTCAGCCAGGTGGCGGCATTTCAGTTGCTATACGCGGTATCAATTCCATCAACGGAAATACAGAACCCTTGTACGTAATAGATGGCGTGCAGGTACAGGGAGGCGGTACAACTAACTCCTCCAATCCACTTTCTGGTTTAAACCCATCGGATATAGAAGATATTCAAATATTACAGGGTCCTTCTGCAACGGCTATTTATGGTAGCCGTGGTACCAACGGGGTATTGCTGATTACTACTAAAAGAGGTAAGTCTGGTGAGGCTCGTTTAGACTACGGATACCAGTACAATATTCAAACACCTCCCGCTCGTATGGCAGTAATGGACTTGCAACAATATGCAAGTATGGTTAAAGCTTATCATGCACTTGCAGGTGGAGCAACTCCGGGGGAGTTTTTAGATTCATCTTTATTAGGAAAGGGAACAGATTGGCAGAAAGAATTATTTAAGAACGCTGCCATGCAAAAGCACCAGCTTAGCCTGAGCGGTGGAGGTAATAATACGAACTATTATATGTCTGGCGAATACCTTAAGCAGGACGGTATTGCCTTAGGATCTGGTTTTGACAGGTATAGCTTTAGGGTTAACCTGGATAACAAACCCAGAGAATGGATAACCCTTGGTGCGAATCTTAGTTTCAACGAAACCAACGAAACATTGACCACCAGCTCTGAGCAGGTTATTGCCAATGCTTTGCAACTGACCCCACAGGTACCCGTTAAAAATTTAAACGGTACCTGGGGTGGAGGAGATGTAATTAACGGCGCTAATCAATATGCACCGGTTAATCCAATTGCCATTGCCAGTTTAAGAACCAACACTGCAAAAAGAAGGCAATTTTTAGGTGGATTGAACCTGGGATTAAATCTTGCAAAGGGTCTTACATTCCGTTCTTCATTTAATACCAGCATCAATTATTCAAACTCACTTTACTATAACCCTACATACCAAATAGGCTGGGCCGTAAATACTACTGCTACTTTAAGCAACTACTCCAGCAATAGCACTTATTGGGGCTGGAACCAATTGTTGGAATATACAAAGCAATTTGGTAAGCACAATGTTGGGGCTATGGTAAGTCATGAGTCGCAATCTTCTAAGTGGGAAAACCTGAGTGCATCAAGATCAGGTTTTTTAACCAATAACGTTTTTGATCTGAATGCCGGTTCATCATTAACCAGTACAAACGGTGGTGGCTCTGGTCCCTGGGCAATGGAATCTTACCTGGGAAGGCTTAACTACAACTACGACAACCGCTACATTTTAACCAGTACGGTGCGTAAAGATGGATCCTCCAACTTTGGACCCGAAAACAGATGGGGAACCTTTCCGTCAGTATCCGCTGCATGGAGGGTATCACAGGAATCATTCTTTAAAGTGCCTGCTATTAGCGAGTTAAAGCTGAGGTTCGAAACAGGCCTTACCGGTAACCAGGGCGGTGGTGGAATTTATTCTCCATTGGTATCTGGTCCATCTGATTTAGGTGTAGGATTTTTACCGGGCAGATACGGAAACCCGGGTTTAAAATGGGAAGAGACCAAAACTGATAACATTGGCTTGAATGTAGGTTTATTGAATAATAAAATAACTTTTGAGTTTGACTACTACGTCAAGAATACCAACAACCTGATTATGGATAATCCTCTGCCCTGGTACATGGGTACCAGTGGAATTGGTTCTGTTAGCAACCCGGTTGTGAATATTGGTGCATTACAAACCAAAGGATGGGGCTTTACTATAAACTCAACAAACGTAAGCACTAAAGATTTCAGGTGGGAAACCAGCCTGAATTTGTCAAGCTTCGAAACTACTATCAAGAAGTTTTATTCTGATGCAGCCTTTGTTGACCGCACCTCATGGTGGTTAGACAACTGGACACAACGTTCTGCTGTAGGCCAGGCACCCTGGATGTTTCGTGGATATATTGCTGAAGGATTGTTTCAATCAATTGAAGAAATAAACAAAAGTGCTGTCAGGGTTGATAACAATGGCAACAGGTTACCCACCAATGCAGCCACC
>JANPPB010000440.1:0-9310 GCA_031428295.1 Segetibacter sp.
TTACCGGAAACCTTAGGACGAGAAAGCAGATTGCAGAGGAACAATTTGGCCTGAATGAGTTGCTGAAAAAGGGTTCGTATAAAAATCTTGACAGTAATAATTTTTAAGAAAATTAATTTGATGCCTGCCTCATAAGATCAAGGAGTCAGGCATCATTTTTTCTACTTCATGTAATGGCATAGTGCATTACAAAAAATATTGACCATTGACAAATGACTTGTCTTTTCTCATCCAAAAAGGTCGCTGCTCAAATACCGGTCGCCGCGGTCGCAGACTATAAAGACTATTACCCCTGATGATAATTCTGTGGCTAAACGGAAGGCTGCCGCCGCCGCACCGCCGCTACTCATGCCTGCAAAAATTCCTTCAATCTTTGCCAGTTTGCGTGTCATGTCAGTTGCCTCCTGTTGCGATACATCCATAATACGATCCACCCTGGATGGATCAAAAATTTTAGGCAGGTATTCCTTTGGCCATCTTCTAATGCCGGGAATAGAAGATTCTTCGGTAGGCTGGCAACCTACAATTTGTATGGAAGGATTTTGTTCTTTTAAAAAAATTGAACTACCCATAATAGTACCTGTTGTACCCATGGAGCTTACAAAATGTGTAATACTGCCCTTTGTATCACGCCATATTTCAGGTCCGGTGGTTTTAACGTGAGCAAGAAAATTGTCGGGATTTGCAAACTGGTTCAGTAAATAAAATTCACCGTCAGAAGCCTTTTGCTCGGCATAGTCGCGACACAGTTCAATGCTATCACGCAGGGTTACTTTGGCGCCAAAAGCTTCCATAGTAAGCACCCTTTCGCGGGTTGAAGTAGAAGGCAATACCAATTCTATTTCAATATCAAATAGCCTGGCAATAAGCGCCATGGCAATGCCGGTATTTCCACTGGTTGCTTCAATTAATTTACTTCCTTTCTTTACATCGCCCCGTTCAATTGCACTCCTGATCATATTTAAGGCTGGCCGGTCTTTAACACTCCCTCCGGGGTTATTACCCTCAAGCTTAGCATAAATCTTAACCTGCGGATTTGGGTTAAGGTGTAATATTTCTACTAAAGGCGTATTGCCTATCGTATCAAGTATTCCGGCCATATAGTTACATTAATATTTTTCCTTCAGTTACAGTTACTTCAGCATTGTGGTACACCAGCGAGCCCGGCTGTACACTTCGCGTTAGCCAAACATTACCACCAATTACACTATGGTGGCCAATAATAGTATCACCACCCAAGATGGTTGCGCCTGAGTAAATCACTACATAATCCTCTACAGTTGGGTGCCTCTTAGTAAAAGCCATGCTCTTATCAACACTCAAAGCTCCTAAGGTTACACCCTGGTACAACTTAACATGTTTGCCTATTGTAGTTGTCTCGCCAATAACAATTCCGGTACCATGGTCAATATGTAAATACTCATCAATCTCTGCACCGGGATGAATATCAATACCAGTTTTCGAATGAGCATATTCAGTAAGTATCCTCGGCAATAGCGGAACATCCAGTATATACAAAGCATGTGCTATGCGATAAAAACAAATGGCATAAAAGCCAGGATAAGCCCGTATTACTTCAAACCTGTTGCGGGCTGCAGGGTCACCTTCAACAATTGCATCTATGTCAGTATTTAGCAGTCGATACATTTCCGGAACGCCTTCAAAAAACTGATCTACTATAAATTGATTGTTACAATCCCAGCAGGCCTTGGTGGCATTTAACAAACTGGTAAGTTCTGTTTGAAGGAAGGCAAATTGTTCGTTTATTTCTTTACTCGAACCAAACGAGCAGGTCGACAATTCCGGGTACATCATACACATAAGCTTAGAAGCCCACGAAGCGATCACTTCGTTGTTTGGCACAGGTTCCCTGGAATGCTGCTTGCTATATAAATGCTCCAAAAACGCTGTGTTCATACGTATGCTTTTAAATATTGGCTATGTGGCCACAAAAATAATCCATTACACCTTCCTGCATTTTCTACAAACGGAATTTAGCTTTTGTATTACTAAATTCGTTTTTATAAAGAAGACCAGCTTTTGTGAAGGATCAGTTTACAACCATACATGCAATTTGAAGTGAGGCTTTTCAAAAAAATATTTTACCACAAAACAGGCAACATGGTTTCAGGCAATTGCCTTGTTTTTATTTCGTTCTTCAAGCCCTTTTCATTCTTACTGCTTTTTGATGGTCCAACCGACGAGCCCATACCATTAAACGTAATTTTCAACAGGTAGTTAAAAAATGATTTGTCACGCATTCGCTCTAAAAAAATGGTTTGTTGTTTTTGCTCATTTTTGTTTTTGATGATGAAAGTATTAGCCAGAAAAGTAATCATCGAAGTCTTGAAACTGGATTGGTTGGGATCACCGTTTTTAACGAGTTTAATTTTTAAATCGTGGTAAAACATATTGATCTTTCCATATGCAAAATGCTCCTTCCCAACTGCGTTAATGTAAAACGAATCAATAATGCCTGTGGTAAACTTAACATTGGATAACGGCACCATCACCGGGTTGAGAATGCTTACAGGCGTTGGCTTTAAACGCAACTCCATTCTAAATCCATTTGCAGTATCGAGGTAGCTCTCCCGTATCTGTAGGTTTAAAATGCCTTTATCCATCATGTAGGCATCAAGGTTAGCCTGCAAGGAGTCGCCAGGCAAAAATGTCTTGTTTTTTATATTTGAAACGGTTCCATTGATTTTTGTAATAATTAGCTTTCCTTCTTTTCGTGTCTTAGCATCCTTTTCTGTATAACTAACATTGCCATCAGTTATTTTTATCTCTTTAATATGCAACAGGTCAGGTACTTTTTTAAGCGAACTTGTTGGCAACAACTTCAATTCGTTTGGTTCGTTCGGGGGAAGTTTATCTCGAAAAACGCTCAGTTGTGGTTGATGAAGTTCAACCGTTCCGGCAGATAAATTTTTATTGAGCTTAAAATTTTCAAGATCAAAATCATTGATGATTACCTGGCTTGCATTGAAGGTGAGAAAGTCTATTTCGTAAGGCGAAAGCGATATAGTTGAATCCCGGGTAAAAATGGGACGGTAACTAAATGAGTCTACCTGCATCTTTTTTAATCCATTATTATAAGAGGCATTCGACCAACTGTACACATTTTTTGTATCGCTATAATGGCCGTATTTACTTTTAAATGTTGCCGCAGAATTGTTGTTGAACCAAAGCTGGAGGTTAGCAATGTTCTCCGAACTTACAGTAACATTTGCCAGTGAAATATCCCCTGCATTCAATATATTTTTGCCTGGGCCTACCTGGAATGTTTTTAGATTGTCTAATTCCATATCATCAATAATAACTCCCCAGTGGGCTACTCCATCCTTGTTGTTCTTATAAATATTTGAAAGTCTAACTGCTACTTTACCTTCCACAACACCCATGCTGGCTGTATTGGATTTTTGTATAGTTGCTGCTGTACTATTAATTTGAATGAATGCTGTTTTGAGCTGGTTGCTATCAAGCGAAAATTTTGTTGCAGAAACCAGGCCGCCTTTAGAGTAAGGAAGTTTAATGACAGTTGTGCTATCATTTTTTGTAGTGGTAATCGTAATGTCCGGTTCAACCAGTTGTAAAGTGCCAACCGAAAAAAACATGCTTTTCTTTTCTGCAACATCCAATTTCTTATCCTGATTACCCGTCTCAATTTTAAGAACAGGCTTGTTGATTACTGCATTTGTAAAAGCATATTGATTGGACAGCAACTCGTTAACATTCGCAGTAAAATTAATTTCAGGGCTTTGTAAATTAATAGAGTTGCCCTCTCTTGCTTGTTGTAATTGTAGCTTTTTAAAATAAGACTCATCGTTGTCTTTTACCTGGTACGCTTCAATGGTAGCTTTTAATCCTGTACCGCTTAAACTTAAGTCTTTGCCTGCAAATAGCAGATCGTTCGTAACAAAATGAGTAGTACCCTTTTTTGATATTTTATCAGCATGTAAAAGATTAACGATTGTTTCAAGGTTACCTTTTTTACTAACCATATTAATCCGGGTATTATTACCGGTAATATCTCGAAACTCTAAAGAGCCTGTATTGGTTTTGTTCCTGATTCTTCTTTCCAATTCCTGTATGTCAACATAAGCATTATTCCATGTGATACCATGGGCAGAAATGTTTTTTGCCTCATCCTGAAGTAGCATGGTGGCCACTCTTATTTCATCAACATCCGCATGTATTTTTTTATTGCTGTTCTCCATTATTAACTCGTTACCTACAAAATAAACCCCCGTTGCCCTTGCAGCTTCATCATTTATTTTTATTAATGAGTCTACCCGTAAACTTGCAACCGAGCTATTTATAATTGTACTGCCATTATGCAATTTCAGGAGTGTGTTTTCACCTTTAATATTTTTAATATCAAAGCTTCCTTCGTTAGGTTTTTTGTTCAATTTGTTTTCGGGCAAGGTGTTCAATGCTACAGAAGCATCTTTCCATTGCAAGCCATCGGCGTAGATACTCTCCGTTACATCATCTATAAGCATGTTGTCAATAAACACACCGCTTATTACGGCATTCACATTATTACTTGTACTGTTTAAAAGAAGTTTATCGGCATAAATGCGGTTGTTAGGAATGTACCTCATGTTAATCAACTGCCCGGTTAGGTCTTTACGGTGTAGCAACCCTTTTGACATAGAAAAGAAATCTACCGCCCGGCGAAGACCTTCCCGGTTGGTGGCACTAAGTAAAGTATTGCTCGACACTTTCAGGTTTACCTGCTGTAAATCAAGAGTGGTTGATTTACCAAAATTCAACATCAGTTGCCCATTTCTTATTTCAAGCTTTTCCAGGGTCATAAGGCTATCCATGTTTTGCAGCATCGAAAAAAAATTGGTTTTCTTTTGAGAGGTGGGGGTTTTTTTAGTGTAGCGAATAACAGGATTAATGATGAGGGCTTCTTTGGCAACAACCCTTTGATCGAAGACTAGCTTGTACCAATCAAGACCGGTCAATTCAAAGTAGGGGAACTTGAAATCGCGTATGCTTTTCACTTTTAAACGTGTGGGAGTAGTACGAACAGTAAAGTTGTTAAGTACAACTTTTTTATTAATGAAATGAATACTGTCAAAGTTGAAGATGGCCGAGCTGTCAACATTATACAGGTGATAGTCGCGTACCATCATATCGAAACGTTTGACACTTACCGGCGAGGCTGAGTCAGATTGAATCTTTAGCCCATACATCTCAAAATTGTCTTTGTTGCTGTTGAAAATTGAACGGGGCCGCTTGCCTATAATGTTGAACCGGATGCCGGCATCCTTTACGCCAACAAAACCAAGGTCCAGGTTGCTGGTCAAATCTTTTATAATCTTCTCAGGATCCGGATTTCTTTTTTTATCTGCATCCGATGGGTTTATTTGAAAATTAAAGATCGGGTTGTCGCAAAAAACGGTGTCGGCACGCACCAGGTTTAAATTGCTCATTGCAGCAAAGTCAACACCAACCAGCAATAATTTTTTAAAGAAGATTTTATAACTACTTGTTGCTTTTCCCTTAGGTACGGCGGTAATAGTACAACTGTCCAGTTCAATTCGTTTTTGAAATAACTGCAGCTTAAAATTTTTAAATGAAAGCCGATGCCTTCCATTTGGCAGCCCGATTATTTGCCGGTCACTCGTTAAAAAAACTTCTTCTTCGTTAGAAATGCCTGGCGTTGTTTTATTAGGATTTCGCAACACATTCAGGTGTATGTTGGTGATCCAAACCGGGTACGAATCTGCCTTCATTTTATTAACCAACTTCAAACTTGCGTTAGATACCACAATCCTCCTGATTCCAAAATCTGTAAGTACATCCAGCATCGAATTATAGATACGCCCCATTTCTTCAGTTACTGAGAGATCCTCCTTGTTTTGATTCACCGTATCCTTTCGCCACTGCAATACTTCAATAACCGGTTTGTAGATATTTATGGAATCCAACTTCAAATCCCGTTTTAAAATCAGCGGCCAAAACGATGCAACTTTCAATGTGAGCTTATTAAATGTTACATGGTACGAGGTGGTTACTGTTACCGAATCCGTACTGGTTATATCGCCATCTTTTATTTGCATCCGGTTGTTGAAAACACTAAAACTTACATCTGACAGTTCAAGTTTTATCCTACCCTTCGACTTCTCCTCAACAATTGTTTTTAAAATATCTTTTGCATTCTTAACAAACCATATTTGTAATCCCAACACCAAAATCATAATAATACCCAGGCCGTACAAAGCAAACTTTGCATACCGGTTTAAAGTGTATTTCTTCTTGTTATCGGTCATTATAATATTGGTAAAGGCCACAAATGGCTGGCTGCCTTCTAAATTTAGTAAAAACCTGTCAGCACTCTAAATTTTCAACGAAAGCACAACATAGTACAACTCAAATAATCCTATACATTTAAGCTTCTAAAAAGAAAGCATGAAAGTTATTTTGATGGTGGCCTGCCTATGGGTATCATTATTTTTTTCCGCAATTGGGCAATATAAAAAATATAGTTTTCAGCAACCAAAAATGGGATCGCCCTTTAACATTGTTATGTATGCTGAGGACTCAATTGAAGCCGCAATTGCTGCAGAAAAAGCTTTTCAACTGGTTGATACATTGAACCAGGTTTACAGTGATTATTTACCCAATAGCGAACTTAACCAGTTGTGTAAGTTAGCGGGTAGCGGTGCCTGGATAAAAGTATCACCCCTTTTGTACAGCATTCTTGTGAAGGCCAAAACTGCCGGTAGGCAAAGTAAAGGCAGCTTCGATATTACCATGAGCCCTGTTGTAAGAATTTGGCGCAATGCCAGGCGGGTTAAAATGCTGCCTTTAAAGGATAGCATACGCCTTGCCATGCAAAAAGTAGGGTACCGATATATTGAAATGGATACGGTCAACAAAATGGTGCGGCTTGCCAAAACCGGAATGCAACTCGATCTTGGGGGCATTGCCAAAGGCGAAACAGCACAACAACTATATGACCGCTTGAAGCAAATGGGTTTTCCCCATGCATTGATTGATGCCGGCGGGGATATTGTAGCCGGAAGCACACCTGCAACTGTACCCGGCTGGAGGGTAGCGATCAACCTGCCTGAATCGGAAGAATTGATGGACAAACAATTGTTGATGACTAATACTGCCGTTACAACTTCGGGAGATCTTTATCAATACCTGGAGGTGAACGGTGTCCGGTATTCTCATATCATCAATCCGGCCACGGGCTGGGCCATTACCAATAACCGCAATGTAACCGTTATAGCCAACAATGGAACCGATGCCGATTGGCTAACAAAAGCCTGTACCATTTTACCAATTAAACAGGCTTTAAAATTGGTTGCCAAATACCCATCGGCCCAAGTGCAAATAGCCCTAATCAAAAAAGAAAAAATCTATTTCTATCGTTCTCGTGGCTTCGCTGCCTATTTTAAGTAATCTTGAAATAGAAAAATGTTTATTTTACACTTTATAATTTTCAAGGCAGTTTGGTTAAAATAGTTTCAGGAATTTTTCATACCCCATAATGAAATGGCTTCTTATTAAAGGGGTAAAACAAAGTATTCATGTTAAAAATGTTTTCCCGGTTTACAGGCTCTTTAGTGGTTTTTTTGTTGTTGACTGCCAGGGCTGATGCACAGTCAGTAACGGATAGTTTTAAAAGCTACAAACAAAACATACCGGGTAGCCCCATTGAATGCACTTTGGTGCCCATTGTGGGAGGGAAATTTACAATGGGCAGTATGGCCAAAAGCAAGGGGTATAAGGTTGATGAAGGCCCGGCAGGAGAAATAACTCTGTCGCCTTTTTGGATGAGTGCTACAGAGGTTACTTACGACGAGTACGATGCATTTTTTAAAGATGAGACCATATCGCGTAACCAAACAACCGATGCCATTACACGGCCCAGCCCGCCTTATATCGATCTTACTTTAGGTATGGGCAAGCAAGGGGGCTTTCCGGCAAATAGTATGTCGCAATACGGAGCCAATATGTACTGCCGCTGGCTTTACAATAAAACCGGTATTTTTTACCGGTTGCCTACAGAGGCAGAGTGGGAGTATGCGTGCCGTGCAGGTAGCAAAACCAATTACTTTTTTGGTGAGGACACGACAGGGTTGAGCAAATATGCATGGTATGCCCTCAACAGCGATAACAAATACCATAAAACGGGCTTAAAGCAGCCCAATGCCTGGGGTTTGTACGACATGTTGGGCAATGTTGCCGAGTGGACCTTAGACCAGTACGATGAGGCTTATTTTAAGAATATTGGAACAAATTCTGTTGATCCGTTAATAAGACCAACTGCCCGCCATCCGCGTACCATTAAAGGGGGTAATTATTCGGATGATGCATTAGTTTTAAGATGTGGCAGCCGCTTAAAATCGAACCTGGACTGGAACAACCGCGATCCACAAATACCACGCAGCCGTTGGTGGAATGCCGATGCTCCATTTATAGGCTTTAGGATAGTCAGGCCACTAAAACAACCGTCTGCCGAAGAAGTTTCCCAATTTTTTTCTGATTATATCGACAATTATTAAACACACATCAAACAACATTAACTTTTAAAATTGCCACATGAACAAAAACAACAATGCACAATCCAGGAGAGATTTTGTAAAGCAAACCTCTATGGTTGCAGGCGGGCTGATTGCTTTGCCTGTATTTTCCGGAGCCAATTATTTTGCCGGGTCAAACGATGTTATTAAGATAGCAGTAGTAGGCTGTGGTGGCAGAGGTACCGGCGCAGCGGTTCAGGCACTAAGCACCAAACAAAATGTGCAATTGGTTGCCATGGCCGATGCATTTCCAGACCGCCTCAACAAAAGCTATAACAATATTATCGAGGCATTAAAAGAGAAGGGAACAGACAAAAGAGTGCAGGTAAAAGAAGAAAATAAATTCACTGGTTTTGATGCTTACAAGAAAGCGATTGCTTTGGCAGATGTCGTAATTCTGGCAACACCTCCGGGTTTTAGACCCATACATTTTGAAGAAGCTATCCTGCAAAACAAACACGTTTTCATGGAAAAACCGGTAGCAACCGATCCGGCAGGTATCCAAAAAGTATTGGCCGTAGCCCAGGAGGCCAAAAGAAAAAAGCTGAATGTAGTTAGCGGTTTACAGCGTCGTTATCAAACCAGTTATCTCGAGTTAATGAAACGTGTTAAAGATGGCGCTATAGGCGATGTTGTTTCGGCCCAGGCCTGGTGGAATAACGATGGTGTGTGGGTTAACCCACGCAAACCCGGCATGACCGAGATGGAATATCAAATGCGTAACTGGTATTATTTTAACTGGTTGTGTGGCGATCATA
>JANPPB010000441.1:0-1736 GCA_031428295.1 Segetibacter sp.
GCTTGTATTCCTTGTTGTAATCCTCCAGGTGCGACCGGTAGTAGTTGGCTACCGATTGGTTGATGTAGTCGGTCATTAGGTCAGCATAATTTTTATTGGCATTTTCAACACTGCTGCCGCGGGTGGCTTTTACATAATTCACCCAATCTTCGGCCTTAATTTTTTGCCTGGCAAACGAAAACAAAACTGTTTGGTTGTTCATCAATGGTTTGCTTAAAGTCTTACTTTTTAAGCTGCTGTCAGTCAACTTCCATAAATTGGTTTCATTATATAGGGCAGGCTTGTAGCCAACCAGCTTTTTATGCTTTTCGAGCATGGCCTCTTTTGCATTTGACAGGCGATCACTACGCTGAACTTTTTCCTGTATGATTGCCACTGCTTCTGCATTGGCTTTATCGCCGGGGGCAGGTATTACTTGTTTCAGTTGTAAAAGATGATAGCCACCTGCAAGGTCGAACGGGGCGGAAATTTCGCCAACCTTTTTCAAGTCGAAAGCCTGCTTTTCAAAAGTGGGGTCAAACTCCCCTATTCCAAATTCGTTCAACAACCCACCATTACCGGCCGACGAAATATCGTTACTTACTCCACGTGCCATATCTTCAAAAGATTGGCCCGCCTTTAATATTGTATAAACAGAATCTGCTTTTCGTGCCGCTGCCTCCCTTTCAGTAACAGAACTGTTGGGCGGATAAGCAATTAATATATGGGCAACCTTCCTGCTGCCCAATGGTTTTCTTTCTTCCACATTTTTAAAAATGTGGTAGCCTATTTTTGACCGGAAGGGCCGCGAATAGTTGCCCTGGGCTGTGGAATACGCCACTTTTTCAAACTCGTATGGAAGTGTAAAAACGGTTATAAAACCCAGATCGCCATTGGTACTTTTAGTATAAGCATCGGTGCTAAACTGCGTAGCCACACTGGTAAAATTTTGTCCGCCAACTAAGGCCTTATAAGCAGCCTGGATATTTTGATAAGCAGTAACAGTATCGCCTTTGGGGGGTACTTCAATAAAGACCTGGGCAAGATGTATGTCCTTTTGGCTGTGGTCAAAAGCCTCGTCAACCAGTTCGTTTACATTAGCCTCCTGGTTTATAAAATTGTCTGCTATCTGCAGTTTAAAATTGTTCAACTCAGCTATTTGTGAAGCTTCGTTTTGCAATTTTGCATCGTATGCCGCCTTTACTTTCAGTTTAAAGTTTATGTACAGGTTCAGGTACTCCTTTAATGCCTGCTTTCTATCGGTAGTAACGCTTGGGTTCTTGTTAAATGCCTTTAAAAATTCATTTTTCGAAACAGCATTGGGGCCATAAGTAAAAAGGGTTTGGCTAAAGCCGGTAACAAACAACAATACCGGCAGGCAGGTGAGCACATATTTTTTCATGTAGAACAGGTAATAAGGGTTATTTGGTAGCCGTAGTTTTGGTTTTCAGCTTTGCCTGTAAAACTTCATCAAACTGCTCAATAGTTAGCATTTTACCGATAATTCTTTTTTGATCGTCCAGCAGGTATAACGTTGGCGTTTTAAACACATCGTACAATTGCCTATAGTTGGCAACCCCGTTTTTAGATTCTGCCTCGCGTTTGTTTTTTGGCTGGTAAATGTGCAACCAACCCTCCAGCTTATGTTCTCTAATAAAGCTTTTCCAGGCGTCCATAGCACCTTCATCTACATTAACACCCACCAGTTTTACACCCAGGCCTTTCCATTTTGCCCGGTAAATTGAATCGATGCGGGG
>JANPPB010000442.1:0-4755 GCA_031428295.1 Segetibacter sp.
TTTTATACATGAGAAGAGAAACTTTTTGCAGGCTGTTGCCCATGCAACCGGTTTTACTGAAGACACTTATACAGGTATAAAATTAGACCTCGACTGTATTGAGGACACGCTTACAAGTTCATCCACACCAAGCGGAGTTGCACCTTTGCATGCAAGGCAATATGTTTCGTTTACCGGCATTGATACCAAAACAGCCTACCTGCATATATGCGAAGGTGCCTGCAATTTATCTGATGGCAGAACCAACCATATGACGGGCAAACTGATTAGCTACCTGGTAAGCGATTTTATAAAAGCTAAGGAAGTTTAAGCACTTTAAAGCATACAATGCTTTGGCAGTGAAGACAACTTGTTAGTTAAGTTGCTCTTCCAGCACCATCACTTTTTCAAAAACGGTTTCATACTCTTTGTTAAGAGATATGAGGTTATTTTTTGAATTTTCGTAGTCTGTTTCAACAACCTTGTATTTATTTTTATCGGAGTAAACAGATGGATTGGCAAGTTCAGCCTCAAGTTTGAGTTTGATATCGGCCGCTTTAGATAGATCGGCATCCAATTGCTGCAGTTTGCGTTGGTATTTTTGTAATTCTTTCTGTAATTCGCGATTGATAGGAACTCCGGTCTTTTGACCATTCACAGATGGTTTTTCTTCTTGCTTTGATACTGATGCTTCCTTTTTAGCAAGTGCACTATCCTTTTTCTCTTCACCTTTTCCATCCTGCTTTAGCGATTTTTCCTCAAGCTTTTTTCGGGCTTCCATTCTTTCAGTCCACTCTACCCATTCGGCATAGGTTCCTTTAAATTCTTTAATCTGATGATCAACAATCTCCCAGATCTTATTAGCTGTTTTAGAGATGAAAAAGCGGTCGTGGCTAACCAGGATGATCGATCCTTCGTATTTATTCAATGCCTCGGCTAGTAACTCAACTGAGTGCATGTCCAGGTGGTTGGTAGGCTCATCCAGCATTAAAAAATTTGCCTTGCTTACAATCGTTTTTGCAAGTGCCACACGGGCTTTTTCGCCACCGCTTAACACCCTTATTTTCTTATCAGTATCATCGCCACTAAATAAAAAGCAACCGAGCAAAGCTCTCAACTCGGGATCTGTTTTCTTACTTCCTGCATCCTTCATCTCATCCAGTATGGTATTATTAATATTCAATGCTTCTAACTGGTGCTGGGCATAAAAGCTTTCATCAACATTATGACCCCATACTCTTTCACCCTCGTACTTTTCAACTCCGGCAACTATTCTTAATAAAGTAGATTTTCCTTTACCATTAGCACCAATCAATGCAATCTTATCGCCGCGGTCGATCTCAGCAATAGCATTCTCTAAAATAACATTGTTGCCAAAATGCTTATCAATATGTTTAAGCGATACCAGTACCCGGCCGGGTGTTTTATCTACCTGGAAGTTGATGCGTAAATCTGGCCTTTCCAGTTGAACATCTTCAATTACATCCAGCTTGTCCAGTCTTTTTTGAACACTCTGGGCCTGGGCTGCTTTGCTGGCCTTAGCCTTAAATCTTTCAATAAAACGTTCCTGCTGGCGTATGTAGTCTTGTTGATTTTCAAACGATTTTTGCTGCATTTCAATTCTTATGGCTTTCTCCTTCTCATAAAAATCGTAGTTACCTGTATAAATGTTTAGTTGCCGCTGATAAATTTCAACGATCTTATTAACCATTCTGTTCAGAAAATATTTATCGTGGCTAACAATTACCACGCTGCCTTTGTATGTTATCAGGTATTTCTCTAACCACTCAATGGAAGGTAAGTCAAGGTGGTTGGTAGGCTCATCGAGCAGTAGTACATCTGGTTGTTGAAGGATCATTTTTGCAAGCAAAACACGCATCCTCCATCCACCGCTAAATTCTTTATATGGGCGGGCAAGATCATCATTACTAAAGCCCAGGCCGTGCAATACTTCCTCGGTTTTATAATGAATGTTGTAACCATCCAGTACATCCATATCGTGCAAGGCATCGGTATATTTTATTAGCAGTTCTTCGTCTTCGGCATTTGCCTCCAGTTCTTTACCCAATTGGTCAATTTGCTTTTCCAGCGCACGTATTTTTTCAAAAGCACCCAGCGCAACTTCTGTTATGCTTTCGTTGGTATCAAAGCTTAACAAATCCTGGTGAAGGTAGCCAATGGTGGTATCCCGGCCTTTCTCTACTGTACCTATAGAAGGCTGGTATTCGCCTACCAATACTTTTAATAAAGTTGATTTTCCTGTTCCGTTGTAACCAATCAACCCAATTCTGTCACCCGGCTGAATGTGCCAGGTAGCTTCGCTAACTATGGTGCGGGCACCAAACTCAAAAGTTACATTTTGAAGACCTATTAACATAAGTAAATAAAGTAAAAAGTAAAAAGTAAAAAAAGCTTAATGCTTAACGCTTAAGGCCTAACGCTGAGCAACCATTAACTAATGAATAGTGAATAGTGACCACCATCCAACCATATATATCTGCCAATGACTAATGACCAATGACTAATGACCAACCACCCAGCGTTCAGCGTTCTCATTTTTCAGCCTGCAAAAGTACGTCAATGCAATTGGATGGCAATTTGATTTACTTTTGGCAAAATTATTTTTCATGAAAAATTTGTTTGTAGTGGGGGTTTTAATAGCCCTTGCATCGTGTGGAACAACTGATAAAAAAGCTGAAGAAACAAAGAAGGATGAACCACTTACACAAAGCAAAAACTCTCCGGAATTTAATGCTGCCTTTGGCGCTTTGCTTGATAACTACTATCATTTAAAAGATGGACTGGTTCTCTCAAACGATACGATAGCAAATACTTATGCCGCGTTGCTTATTAATAATGCCGACAGTCTTAAATTAACAGGTATTACAGCAGATACCACCATTGTAGAAACAGCAAAGGGTTATATAGAAACCATTTCGGCAGAAGCTAAAGGTTTAATAGGCGAAAAGAATATTGAAGAGAAACGCAAGTCATTTCAAATGATCAGCGATAATATGTTCGATCTGGTAAGAACAGTCAGGTATGACCGCGGGAAAATATACCATCAGTTTTGCCCGATGGCTTTTAACGACCAGGGTGCATTTTGGTTAAGTCAATCTTCAGATATTAAAAATCCTTACTTCGGTAAAAAGATGCTAACCTGTGGCGAAGTAAAGGACACATTGAATTTTCAATAGTTTCATTTCAAATCACCATGTTTTATTAATGTTTGCTTCTCCAACTGAATTGCTAAAATGGTTTATAGCATAGGTAAGGCTATTGCCATGCAGCAACGGGTTCATATGGATTGATGTCCATTTACAAATAATTGAACCTGCCTCAATTTTAGTTGGTAATCGTTCCAAACCGGCCCATGAAAAAAACTGCGTTTGTTATAGTGCTGTGGTGTTACTTTTTACCATGTTTTTCTCAGGAAAAATTTACGGTAAATGGGTACTTCAAAGATTCGTTGACTGGTGAAACCCTCATTGGTGCAAATCTATCCATCAAAGGGATTGACAAAGGCGTTACTTCTAACCAATACGGCTTCTTTTCGTTAACGGTGCCCAAGGGTGTTTATAATGTAATCGGCAGTTTTATCGGTTATAGTAATAAAGAGTTTGTGCTCAAGTTTGAGGGAAATCAAACAATCAATATTGAACTTTTACCAAAAAACTTTATAGTAGAAAGTGTTACGGTAGTGGGCCGCAAGCGGGAAAATAATGTTAAGAACGCCCAAATGGGAAAGGTGGAGCTAAGAATGGAAACAGCCAAAGCTTTACCTGCTTTTCTGGGCGAGGTTGATATACTAAAGACCCTTCAATTAATGCCGGGGGTTAGAAATGCTGGTGAAGGCAATGCTGGTTTTTATGTTAGGGGAGGAGGACCTGATCAAAATTTAATTCTGTTGGATGATGCGGTTGTCTATAATACCGGTCATTTGTTTGGTTTCTTTTCAATTTTTAATTCGGATGCCATCAAGAATGTTTCGCTTATAAAAGGCGGTATGCCTGCACAATATGGAGGTAGATTGTCGTCGGTGGTAGATGTAAATATGAAAGAAGGCAACCTGAACAAAATGCAGGTAGATGCAGGTATTGGTTTGATTGCTTCAAGGTTTTCGATACAAGCGCCCATTAAAAAAGATAAGGCCTCTTTTATTCTTTCAGCCCGTCGAACTTACATTGACGCACTAGCAAAACCTTTTATTAAAAAGTCGAGCGACTTCTATGGTTCGGGCTATTACTTCTACGATGTAAATGCTAAAATAAACTATAAGGTTTCGGAGAAGGATCGCATTTATTTGAGTGGTTACATTGGTAAAGATGTGTTCGCTTTTAGAAACAAAAGCCGTTCTTTCAACACAGATATACCCTGGGGCAATGCCACGGCTACTTTTAGATGGAACCATATATTCAACAAAAAACTTTTTGCTAACACGTCGCTGGTTTATAACGATTATAACTTTTCGTTCTCTGCCAAACAGAACGACTTTTTTATCAAACTTTCATCCGGTATACGTGATCTAAATGTTAAGTCTGATTTTGACTGGTATACTTCGCCTGAGCATAAAATAAAGTTTGGGGCATTATATACCTACCATACTTTTTTACCCAATATTCTTACCGCTGAGCAAGGGTCCACTGTTTTTTCTCCTAATAACACCAATAGAAAATTTGCTAATGAATACGGACTGTACATACAGGACGACTGGGAAATCGGCAAAAAATTTCAACTCAATTATGGCTTGCGTTATAGTAGTTTTCAACAGGTAGG
>JANPPB010000443.1:0-23419 GCA_031428295.1 Segetibacter sp.
CTTAAACAAAACGGTCTTTCGTCGTTATTGGTTAACCACATGGAGATGCTTTGCATGTCTTTCTTATACAGCTCGCTATTGTATAACAAAGATTCAAAAAATCTAAAGCCGGGATTGTTAGCACGGTCATAATACAACTCAACATAACCCTTTAAAAGGTCAGGCACTTTTTCATACAATGTTTCCAATCCAAAACCTTTTGCCTCTGTAGCAAGCATTTTATCCAAATCCTTAACAGCTTTTGCAAACTGAACAATCAGCTCATGCCTATCATGGGTATCTTTTTGCAAAGCCTCTACTTCGTCTACCCTTTTACCACCAAAATCCATAAAAGGACCACCACGCATTTTTGGATTCAAAACTGCCTCTGCATGTATTGAAGGTGCTGATAAATAAGAGTCGATTATAGTAAGGTGACGATTTACAATGTTCATGGCAGCAGTAGCCGGAGAGATAAGATGGCTCCATGCATACCACTTGTCGACTAATGGCTCCAATACTACATTGGGTTTAAGGTATACTTGCTTGTTATTCATAATTGTTCAACTTTAGTATGGTTGTATAATTTGCGCGAAACAATATCAATTATCTCCTGAGCGTATTTATAAATAAAAAAATGGTTGCCGGGTAACCTTTTAAAATCTACCGGAAAAGTAGATTCTTTTTGCCAGAGGTTAATATCTTCCAATGTAAGGTCTTCGCCGGTTCCTGTAATTACTGTAATGGGAATATTTAAGGGTGCATGGTCTTCGTAAATATAATTTTCAGAAAGCATAAAATCTGAACGAAGAATAGGCTCAAAATATTGAAGTAATTCGTCATTCTCCAAAATTTCGTCAGGCATTCCACCTAAATCCTTCACTTCCTGCAAAAATTCTTTCTTCTCCATTAAATGTCTCTTTGTTTCTGTACGCGAAGTGGAGGATGGCCCTGAGGTGCCTGTGATAAAAAGTTGTAAGGGTGGCTGGTGTTGGTGTTTTTTAAGTTTTACAGCCAACAAGTAAGCAATAAGTCCGCCCATACTGTGACCGTAAATTGCATAAGGAACTTCATCAACCATGTTGATGATCTGCTTATATATATCATTTACAAGAGAATGAATATCTGCGATGAGCGGTTCTCTCATACGAGCTCCTCTACCTGGAGATTCAAGTGGGACCAGGTTTAAAAAGGAAGGAGCCTTTTCAACATACTGCCGGTAGGAATATTTATTTCCACCTGCAAAATGAAGACAGAACAGATTTATGTTTTTTTTCATAGAAACCATATCAACTAACCCGGTTTATTGTATAAAGCCACAATCAAACATTATAAATTAAAATGTTGGTAAAACCCGACAACTTAATGACGATAAAAAGCTCAATAAGGTTGATAAACTGAACTGTAATTTAGATAATAAAATAACTGTATATAATGATTTTAAATCACTGTTCAAAAGCAAATAAGTATTAATGCCAGGTAAACGTGAAATGTCAAACGTCCCTTTCACTATTTTTCACGCTTCACTTTTCGACGTTTCATAGTGCGACAATTTAAAGTGGGCTTGAACCAAATAAGTAAAAAAATGCAGGTGGACTTTTATAAGGAGAAATAACAGGTGGCTGTTCCTAAAAATGTAATTCGTTAAGGTTTACCCCAACATTTTGAAGTGGTGAAGCAATATGGGCGAGGTAACTATGATTTATACTGATTTTTTGCAGGTACCAGGTGTTACCATTGTGATGGATAGCATTGTTTATTATGGTTACTTTATTCAATGGAAGATTTAAACCAACGCCCAATGCCTTTAAAAAGGCTTCCTTTTGTGTCCACAAAGTATAAAAGGGTGCATAATTGTTAGGGTCTTCAAAAATAAGCTTCAATTCTTCCGGTGAAAATAATTCGGTAAAATCGGAAAGCGGAATGTCTTTAACTTCCTCAATGTCAATACCAACTTCAGTTGTGCTGATGGCGCACACAATGTAATTACCTGAATGTGAAATATTAAAATGAATGCCTGTATTAAAATAAGGCTTTTGAAAAGAGGTATAGTTTACCTCGGCAAGAGAAAGAGCAGACAAATCAAAGTGCTTTAAACCCTGTAACAACAATGCCTTTCCCAGCAAACTTCGGTGTGCATCTTCCCATTTTCTAAACTTCGATAGCTGTAGCTGCATTTCGGGTGGCAGTTGAGCAAGCAGGTGCTGATAATTTTCTGCTGGCAGCTTTTCAATAAATCTTGTATAGAAAACTTCAATCATTTTGAGGGAGCAAATGCTAGCTTAGAGGCAAAGGTGAGAGGATAGTAACAAAGAAAACTATTTGTTATAAAAAACCGGCAACTCTCTGGGAGTTGCCGGTAAAATTGTTACTGGTTATATTAGTATGTGGTTACTATTTAATAAGTGTTATCTGCTTATTTATTATTTTTTTACCAGATGCCAGTTTGCAGATGTAAACTCCAGATGGCAGATTGCTACCATTTAAATTGAATTTTGCAATCCCTGCCTTCAGTTTTCCTGTAAAAATGGTTTTCAACAACATACCCTGAATAGTATATAATTGAAGGCTGTAATTGCTTTCCTCCGGAATGTAACATTCAATATTTAACGAACTAACAAATGGATTTGGATAGGTCATTAGCTCAAGATTGGTGATGGTATATAGAGACTTTGCATCTTTATACACTGAATTTTTTACAGGATTTGAAGGGGGTGCCGCAGATCTTGACAACTTTCTTGTCTCTACATAAGGCAATAAACGTGATCCTGGTATAGGGCTTTCTATTGCACCATCTTCTAATTGCCAGGCCACAGAAAGATGATCGTCGCCAGTACCCTCTTTATGCTGAGCTTCGACATAATAACGCTGACCGGCCACCAAAGAAATCTTTTTTGATTTTTGTGAAGCATACTTTGTGTATTCGTTTGGCAGGGTTGGCGCCGAAACTTTAGCAATTTGCTGCTTTCTAGTAGTGTTTACATCTGGACTTAAGTATAAAATTCCTGCATCGTCGGCTGCAATGTAAAATGTATAATTTCCACTTTTTGCAACACATATATAACCTTTTAAACGGGAGCCATAATAATCGCCGAATAATGCAGGTGTTTGAAATGATGTAACAATAATACTTGATGTTACAGGAGTATTAACTGGTATTTGCGATAAATTAGTTCCACCATTGCCACCCCAGTAGTCCCAGTTTAAGCCTCCTGTTCCGGGGCAGATCTCTGGTACAGGCAATTTTATAGTAATATTTATTTGTGCCGATGGTATGACAGCTCCATCATCTGTTATGATTTTAGCAATTAATGAATAGCTGCCATCAGTTAGGTTACCCCATTTTAGACTATACGGCTTATTATAAGCTTCGCCAATTTTTGTATTACCACTATAAAACTCAACCCGGTCAACATTACTTGAAGGATCTGAAACATTCGTTTCGATTGTAATAGTGGTTGTATCAAACAATTTATTATTTAAGGGAGATATTATTTTTAATCTTGGAGCTACGGTAGTATTAGTAACTGGTGTTATGCTAGCTCCGGTAAAAGGTACCAGTCTTAGACCAAGTATAGGTGCCTCCAAAGTACCATCTGGCAATTGCCAAGCTACAGAAAGATGATCACCTCCATTTCCCTCCTTATGCAAAGCTTCTATGTAATATTTTTCCCCTTGTTTTAAGTATATGGTTTTGCTTTTTTGTGATTGGGACTTACTATAGTCATTGGGTGCAGTCCATCCTGAAACCCAGGCAATTCTTTTTTTGTTTAAAGGATCTGCATCAGTGCTCAACCATAATTCACCATCATCATCGGATGCTATATAAAATGTGTAGTTGCCAGTTTGAGGCACACATATATAACCTCGAAGCCTTGAACCATAATTATCGCCAAAATAATAAGGCGTTTGAAACGCTGTTATGTTTTTGGTTGAAGAAGATGTTTTATCAAACGGGATATTGGAAATTTTATGTCCTGCAACGTTTGACCAAAGATCCCAACTAATGCTACCTGCATCTGCGCAGCCTAAGGGCGAAGTTTGATTAGTTATTGAAGTAATTTGATTATCTGCAAATCTCATTTCAGAGATGGCCATCATTCTAAAATAATTATCTCCCGGATTGTTAAAAAAATACATTCTAAGTGTTGCAGGTTTGGACCAATCTGAATTTTTGTCTGCCAGAACTTTAGTTTCCTGTTCCGGAAAATCACTATACTTAAATGTTATCACATCGTCCTTGGCACTGATGCTTATGGGCAAAAATCTTTTATCAATTGTCTGAAATTCTCCCTGGTTGTAATGTGCTATAATTTTATCGTTACCAATGGCATTAAGTCCACCATCCTTGTCTTTACCTAAATAAAACCTTGCAATCGATCTACCCTTTATATCCAGCACTTCAAAATAACTGCCTGCCTTTAAGTCGGCCTGGTTGGCTTCATTGCCTTCAAATCCAATTTTCCCAAACAGTTCCCACCCAGTCAGTGGTTTTTTATTTTCCAGAGTTCTTTCAACACTCATATCAACTTTTTCCTGTCTGTACACTACGCTTACATCTACGGGTTTGAATTTATCGTAAGACTGAAGTCCCGATTTGACTGCCCAATAATCTGTATATATATCCTTGGAAATATCAGCTTTTGGTATACGGGTCCATCCTGAATTTCCACTTATCAATGGCATTCCATTTCTTGGTAAGCCTACCATCAAATCGATTCCTCTTAATGATTGATCCTCTGGTTCAGGGGCTTTGAGATTTGCCGTTTGAATTTGAACTGTATTAAGTCCTGTTATTTTCCACCTATGGACGCCATTATTAATCCCTTCGTCATTGTGATATAAGTATACATTCCCATTCACTTCTACAACGGTTCCTCCAAATACATTACCGGCTACTTCAGGTGGCGCTTCTGCCATACCAAAGTCCTTTTTTATTGCACCAAACTGGGCAATAAATAAACCGGTATTTCCATCTACATGGTTCCAAATATTGGTCTGGCTTTGCTTCCAGAATTCTCCGTGATAGCCCCAGAAGATATGATCTTTAAAAGTAATTGCTGATCCCCCAGCCCTAAAATCACTCTCTACACCATTGCCATTGTCAAAGGCGCCATCTTTTGGAAGCTCCCCTATATAAGAGTTTTGAGTTCCTCTTGCAGTACGCCATAAAAAGCTGGTTCCTCCCTTCTTAACGGCCCCCAAATGATACTCGTCTCCATCTCCATCATCTACTCTTCTGCAATTAAAATAAATGACCTTACCAGATTGGGTAATGGGTTCTTCGTACTGATTGTTAAATGGTAAAGGATCATTCTCTCCAAAATTTGTGATGTTTGCAAGATTTTCGGGAGTGCCTGACCAAACAGGATTGTTTAAAGCATCAAAACCTGCTAATGCATATCTCACATGTTTGGTTGGATAACCAATTACCATTTTGGAACCATCATTATTTAAAAACCCATACTGTCCCAGGAGGATGCCTGTATATCGGATTGTACCATCTTTTACCAACTCTACCAATTCATAAGTAACTCCATTTATTTTTACCCTGGCATATGTTTTACCATTTGGAAATGTTACTATATTGACGATTTTGTAATCGAAGTCGTATGCTTTTGTAAAATTTGCCCGCCAGTTTCTTTTCAGTTTCCAGGATCCGTTATCAGATGCCAATGGTTTTGAATAATCAATTTCAAATTCCAGATAGTCAGCATATACCCTGGTTGGCATATTCTTATCTACCTGGGTTCGATAGTTGGTCGACAACATCATAATGGTTTTAAGGAAAGTTCTGTTGGCAGAAAAATGTTGAATTCTTAAGTTGCCAATATCACCCACGTAAACGCTACCGTCAGGTAAATAAGTCAGATAAGTCAGCTTGTCGCCTCTAACATCCCTGAAATAAAATTTATCGTTGGTTACTGTAGAATTTTTAAGATAGCCACCTGGTGTACCTAAAGTCCAACTTAAAACACCTGATGTCATACTAAAGCCCTTTACAACCTGGTTAAAAACATCGCATACGGCAATGGTTGAGCCATCAGGAGAAAAGTCAAAACCGCCAACGGTAGGGAGCGTAATTTTTATATGCGAAGGTGATATAGTTCCATTGGCATTAACTGTGTATTGCTGCAAAGTGCCCGCCTGAACAACCCAAAGATTATCGTTATTATCTACGCCCAATTTAGAAACAGCAGTCATATTTATAGTTCGAACCAATGCACCACTATTCTTATCCAGGACCTGTAATTCGTTTTGGCCTGATCGACTTACAAAAAGTAATTTACCATCCTTTTGCACCGCCAAACCCGAGATTATTGTATTAGGAGCATTTTTATATGATATAGTTGAATAAGTAACATCGCTTGTATTATCCCACTCCATGTGGGCATTTATACCTTTTGAAAATTTAACCTGTTCGTTGTTATTTATGTTAGATGCAAATACAAAAGTTTCGGTGTTTTCTAATGGATCAAAACCGGCCCAGAATACTTTTTTTCCGTCGGTAGCAACAAAGGTTGTGTTTGAACCGGTAATTCCAGTTTGTCCTACCCATCTTTTTTTATTTGGAGTAGCAGTATTGAATCTAAATTCGGCCGGCCAACCTTCAGCATATCCACTGGCAACAAAAGCATCATTTCCATTTACTATTACATTCTGAACCCCATCAAAATCAAACACCCTGAAACGACTATCTCCACTTCCGGCTGCAGATGAATTTCCGATGTAGGCACCTTCCCACTCGTATTTGACATTGGAGCTCAATACCTTAATTTCTATATCGCTATCCAAAACAGGTTTGGCCTGATCATCCAACCCATCCCATTTGGCAGTATTGCTACCAGCTTTATACTTAACCCCACCCCAAAGAGTGCGGAGGAGTGTACCATCCTTTTTATAAACTCCGGCACTTGTTAAGGAGGCATTTTTTAAATCGAATGTGAATGATCTGATTAATGGTTTTGAGCTCTGCGCTTGTAAAACATTAATAAATAAGCAAAAGGAAACAAAAAGGTAAGGCAGTTTTTTAAGTAGGGGCATAGAAATTTTTTGTTTTTGAATTACATTCAAAAGCAAACTCTTTTTATTACAATAAAATATAATATAAAGTTATCGCATGTTAATTAAGGTAATCTTTACAAGGATATTGGGAGGAGTGGATTTCTTTACCGGTGGCGAAAATAAAGATCGAGAAATGAATATTCAATTTTTAAGGTGGCATTAAAATACAAAATCGTCACATTAATTTTAATATTATGCTTAACCATTTATATTATACATAATTACATAATTTTAATGTGGATAAAATAATATTTTTGGCATGCAACCTTTTAAAATAAAATTAAAAAAAAACTCCCTCTTTAAAAAGGAGTTTTGAACTTGATAAAATTGATATTATAATTTTATTAAATTTTGTGTTTGATTATAATGAAGAGATTTGATAGAAAATTTATACACTCCTTTAGAAATTAGGCCTGTTTCAAAAAAATGTTTCAAATCTCCTCCAATATGGTTTATTTGTTTTGTTTTAATTAATTGACCCGCATAATTCATTAATTGGAGCGAATATTTCCCTTTTTCTAAATTATTTACAGATACCAGGAACGAATTTTCAGGGAGTGGATTTGGATAAACCTTCATTGTGCCAGAAGCCCGCCCCATTAAGACTCTAACGGTTTTGGTATATTGACTGGTTCCATCTTTATTTTTTGATTTTATTCTATAAAAATTATATCCATCAGCCGGAATTTGATCATACCACAAATAGTTATTTACGGAGGTAAAAGTGCCTAATGGTTGTACAACGGCAACCTGGTAAAAGTTCAACCCATCTTGAGAACGTTCAACAATATAGTTATGAAGATTTACTTCATTGGTAGTTTTCCATTCAACATTTACCCCGGAATTATGCTTTGTAGCATTTATAGAAAGTAAGGAAAGAGGTAAAGTTTTTAAATTATCGAAAACAACTTTAAAACGATTCTGGCGAGCACTTTTAGGATCGGAGGTAACTGCAAATACTACTACAGTTGGACCTTCAATTTCTACAGGAATTTCGGTATCGAGGTAGCTATCGATGAGGAAAGCATGGATTAAACTTGTTGAACTAAAATCAGAAGCATTGAACTGCCATTCATAAGCTTGCTGTTTCATATTATTCATGCTTAAATACAAGGTATCATTGGCTTTTGGCAGTGGCCTGCTCTCAATGCTTAGATCTTTGGTATTCCTTTTAAATGAAAGGTTCTCATCGAAGTTCGAAATATCCTCTGCATCATCACCATCTACCGTTGCCTGGTATGTATTGTCGAAACGTGATAAAATTCCATCTGCAAGATTTCGTTTGCCACTGTTTTCATCAACATAATACAAACTTGCATATAGTTTTGGAGTTACAGTTGACCCCCTAAATACCGCAGGGTTGTAAACCCGGGATTTATCCGCTTCAGTTATCACAAAATTGGTTGAAGTTGTACCTATTTTAGCCTTTACAATAAAGGCCTGCCCACTTTGAATGTCTGTTGTTGCCTGCGAAGTTCTTACACTTTTTATACCTGTAGCATCTACGGTTACGTATCCACCTTTGGTACCAACATTGGGGTCCCACATGGTGTAATAATTTTCGAACTGTGCTCTGTTAGCTTCCTGTAATTTATTCCAATTCAGCGGTGAGGCATATGGATTGGCGATTACACTATTTTTTCCATTTGCTAATAATAAATTGTAATTAACAGTACCCGAAACAATAGTACCTGTAGCCCTTAAAGTTGTGCTACCTGAGAGGTTGACACTATTATTAAGGTCAATACTTCTGTCTCCTCTAACATATAACAAGTAACCACTTTTAGCGTCAAGTTTATTTACATTGGTATTAGTGACTGGTATCCAAACAGGTGTGTTTGTTAACCAGTTAAAAGTCAACAATGATGCTTGCCCTGCCGTTGAGGCATCAAACCCATCAGAACCAGGGACAGAACCGGTAATATGGGTTCCAAATCCTTGTGCAGGATTAAGATTAGCAGCACCATTTTTATTATTAACTCCCTCCTGCCAATTGTCTTTAATGGAAGAATTTGAGTTGACAGATGGGGCCAATAATTGGTAACCGGCATTTTCTTTTGCAGGCAAGTATCTTCGTACTTCTACATCACCTTTAATAGTACCAGTCGATTCTCCGATTATGCCCGTGCCTGTAGAGTCGGAAAATATGACCATCTTACCCTCTTTTTCAATGGTTATGTCTTCGCCACTGCCATTGTTTACACTTATAATTCCCCCGGGTTTCACGCCCAAAATTGCGCCCTTTTCTATTAGCAGTTCGTCGGTGAATATATTTTTACTAACTGAGACATTTGTTCCATTTGTAATTATGATGCTGGTTGCACTTGTATCTGGAATTGTTGTGGCTGGTTTCCAATTTGTATTATCATTTGAATAATCCCATGTGGCAACATTACTCCAATCTCCATTTGAAATGGATTTATAATAAATGCCTGTTTCTTTTAGACCAAAGAAACGCAGTTCCTGAATGCTTACATATTTAGGAGTTTGATACCCGTTTGTGTATGCATAAAATCTGAAGAATTTAGGACTTGTAGCATCAGCCGTAACATCAGCCTTATCCTTTGTAGTTGCCGTATAACCTGCAAAGCTGAAAGTAATTTGTTTATTTGAAAAAGTAATTTCAAAATCTTCATCCCTTGAGGCATATACATTTTTGGAAGTTGTTCCCCCAGTCAACACTATATTATTCCCCCTTAAACTATAGGTGCCACTTTGGTGGGCCGATTGCCTAAAATCAAACCTTGCTATCTGTTTGCCTGCACCATCTACAACATCTAAAAACGAGGCTGAGGAAAGGTCAAACTCACTCATTCGATTGTACTGGTAGTTAAGCTTTCCTTTAACGCTCCACTCATCCAATTTTAAATTATTTCCCAACTCTCGTGAGAATACAGCGCTGTTTCCTTTAGGCTGATTAAAGACAAATTGAAGATTTGCCGGTTTAAACTTATCATAACTATTATTACCAACCACAATATAGGTTCCGTTCGAATTTACCTCCGGAACTCTCGTCCAGCCATGAAATTTATTTGGAATGGTAGTTAGGTCACGAGTTATCCCTTCGAGTAAATCAATGCCTTCATTTAATGGAATATTACCAGACAAAACCGTTGCTGTTTGTACTTCCACTGTGTTTAAACCTGAAATTTTCCATCTGTGTACACCGTTATTTACCCCCTCATCATTATGGTATAAGTATACATTACCGTCAACTTCTACCACAGTTCCCCCAAACACATTTCCGGCTACTTCCGGCGGGGCTTCCGCCATACCATAATCCTTTTTTATTGCACCAAACTGTCCAACAAACAACCCTGTATTTCCGTCAACATGGTTCCAAATGTTTGTTTGACTTTGCTTCCAAAATTCGCCGTGATAGCCCCAAAATATATGATCCTTATAAGTTAAGGCTGATCCTCCTGCCCTAAAATCAGTTTCTACTCCATTGCCATTATCAAAGGCACCATCCCTTGGAAACTGGCCTTGATAACTGTTTTGTGTGCCTCTTGCGGTACGCCATAAAAAGGCGGTTCCACCTTTATTAACCGCACCCAAATGATATTCATCACCATTCCTGCCATCCACTCTTCTGCAATTAAAATAAATTACTTTACCTGATTGGGTTATGGGTTCTTCGTATTGGTTATTAAAGGGCAACGGATCATTAGGCCCCAAAGTGGAAAGGTTAGCAAGATAATCTGGTGTAGTTGACCAAATTGGATTGTTTAAAGCATTAAAACCTGTAAGCGCATATCTTATATGCTTTGTAGGGTAACCAATAGTCATTTTAGAGCCATCATTATTTAAAAAACCATACTGCCCAAGCAAGATGCCTGTAAAACGGATCACGCCATCTTTTACCAATTCTACCAACTCGTACGTAACTCCATTAATTTTTACCCGGGCATAGGTCCGACCATTGGGGAAGGTGACAATGTTTATGATTTTATAATCAAAGTCGTACTTACTTGTAAAATTTGCCCGCCAATTTCTTTTTAATTTCCAGGAGCTATTATCGGCTGCAAGAGGCTTGGAATAATCTATCTCAAACTCCAGATAGTCAGCAAACACCCTGGTAGGTACATTTTTATCCACCATAGTACGATAGTTGGTAGACAACATCATAATGCTCTTTGTAAAATTTCTGCTTGCAGAAAAATGTTGGATTCTTAAGTTACCGTTATCACCCACATAAAAACTTCCATCGGGCAAGAAAGTTAAATAAGTCAGCTTTTCGCCACGTACATCTCTAAAATAAAATTTATCGTTGCTTACTGTTGAATTGGTTAAATACCCACCAGGCGTACCCAATGTCCAGTTAAGGTCTCCTGTTGTGATACTAAAACCTTTTACAACCTGGTTAAAAACATCGCAAACAGCAATTGTAGTACCATCCGGAGAAAACCCGTACCCACCAATTGTTTGAAGGCTGGTGATGGCAATACCAGTTTTTGTGAGGTTTCCATCTAAACTAATTTTATACTGCTCGAGTATTGATTCGTGAACGGCCCATAGATTATCATTATTGTCCATGCCCAATTTTGAAATTCCTGCTATAGTTATTGTACGAATAAGAGCTCCCGATGTTTTATCCAAAATTTGCAATTCGTTTTGTGAAGTGCGGCTAACAAATAAAAACTTACCAGCCTTTTGTACTGCTAAACCCGATATGATTGTACCGGGTGCATTTTTATAAGAAATGGTTGAGTAGGTAACATTGCTGGTATTATCCCATTCCATGTGGGCATTTACTCCCTTTGAAAAAGTTACTTCGGCATTGTTGCTATTATTGGTTGCAAACACAAATGACTCAGTATTTTGGAATGGATCGAAACCCGCCCAGTAAACTTTATTGCCATCTGTTGCTACAAAAGTGGTATTTGAACCTGTAATGCCCGTTTGGCCAACCCATGCTTTTTTTGAAGGTGAAGCAGTGTTAAATCTAAATTCCGCAGGCCAACCTTCTGCATATCCACTTGCTACAAATGCATCCGTACCTGAAACCACCACATTTTGAACTCCATCAAAATCAAAAACTCTGAAACGGGTATCACCACTGCCAGCAGCAGAAGAATTGCCAATGTATGCACCTTCCCATTCATATTTTACGTTGGAAGTTAAAACCTTGACCTCAAAGTCGCTATCTGCTACGGGTTTACCCTGGTCGTCCAAACCATCCCATTTGGCTGTGTGGTTTCCTGCTTTATATTTTACACCACTCCATATAGTCCTTAGTAAAGTGCCGTCCTTTTTATAGGCTCCTGCACTGGTAAGAGACTCCTTTTTTAAGTGGAACCTGAAACTAACTTTTTTTGAATTTACGTTCTCTACAACTTGAGAAAAGGAACCAAATGAAACGAAAACCAAAATGCCTGGTAAAATAAACTTGAGAAGCTTTGACATAGATACTGGTTTTAATTCTGCTAAGCACATTTTAAATGGCACACTAGCATGACCGTATCTAAAAAACTCTGTTACTAAGAACTTATTTTCGAAGTAGGGTTATCCTAATACCCTCATCAGACACAATTAAAAATGGTAATCTTCCCAATTTTAGAGCATTGTTTTATAGTTATTGAGTAGTATGGTTTTATAACTTTTTTAGAAATTGACATAAAAAAAACCCAGAGAAATCTCCGGGTTTTTTTAATAGACAAAAAGTTTTAAAATGGTTAGTTTAATCTAATTATTTAAATAGATAAGAAGTAGAATTTTTAAAAGCTAATTTAAAGCAAATGCCAAATAAGAAACAATGTCAGGCAGTACCGATAAAAAGAATTTAGTCGGTGTAAGTGGGTTTAACTTTCGATGAGCTTGATAAAATACCGTTTAGTTTCTCAAAGTTTAATTTAATGTTAGTTATAAGCCATTGAAAGAAAATGTTCCAGTATTTTCTTTGTTTATCCAAAACTAGGCCCAAAACACTACAGGTAAACAATACACAAGGTATGGCGACCCATACATTAAAAAAGCCCGGGTTATTTACAAACAATGCTTGCCATAATATAAACAGTGGAAAGTGTAAAACGTAAATAGGAAATGTAAGGTCAGCCCATTTTCTTACATAAAAAACGATTTGCTTACTGATATGAACATTATGAAATGCAGGCATGATCCAAAGGCCTAATGCAAAGCAAAAACCGATTCCAAAATCAGTAATGAACTGGCTGGCAAAATGAAAGGGATATGTACCTAATGGATAAGGAAATGGCAATAAATTTATTACTGCAAGACTAGCAAATACAAAGGCAATAAGAGATAAACTTATTGATCCTAATTTGCCGATAGTCGGTTTTGGAATGCGAAAAGCGAAATATCCCAAAAGCCAAACAGGCATCATAAGTAAAATTTTAGGTCCTGCAATCAGGCAAGCCAAAATGGGAAGTACTAATGACTTTCTACCGCCCACTTTAAAATAGAAAAGACCAAAAATTACATAATACCAAAACTCAAAACTTAACGACCATAATGGCCGGTTGATAGGTGGTGCGGAGCTAAAAAACCAAATTTCATTTATAAAAGCGCCAGAAATAAAGTATCGGGGTAATGAAAAGCCTCGAGAAAATTCGGCAGTAAGGGAAGGAGATAAAAAATACACACATGTTTCGATTATGGCAGTGACCAATAAGGCCGGAATTAAAACAGAACTTAACCTGCTTAACCGTGCTTGTGCATAGTGAGAAAACCCACGGTTATTATTACTAGTTGATAGTGCAATAACATAACCTGATAACGCAAAGAAGATGATTACTGCGGTGTGAGCACCATCAAACGGTTCATTAGGATTGTGCTTTTTTAAGGGATACCACAAGTCCTGTGCATGACTAAAAAATACAGTTAAAGCAGCACCCAATCTTAAAATATCCAGGATAATGCTTGTTATACCACTAATGCCTTTTTTCAATTAACACAATACTTAGAGGTGACGAAAGTTATTTTGATAGTGAAAGGTGTGGATTATAAAAGCGTTTCTTAGATCTCCGTTAGTTTCAAACTTAAACAGATTCAAATACATTGTACACTTGAAGTGTTGCAGTTTCTTTAAGTTCCGAACCTAAGATTTGTTGTGAAAAAGTTGATAATATAGCCTCCCGGAACAGATGGTTCTCGGCATACATTCTTGCATTTTGACCCTTTGCTACATTATCCGAAGTAACAGCCTGCAGAATAGCTTTATTGAGCACTATTTGATCTTCAGGTTTAATAACATAGCCCATGTCAGATGTTTGCATCAGGTTACACAAACTTGTATTAGAGTTAGCCATAACAATAGATACACCGCCAACCGCTAAAATGGTTGACAGCTTTGAGGGCAACACAAGGTCGCTGGCATTTGCTTTTTGAATAACCAGATGCACATCAGCCATGTTTAAAAACTGGTTAAAAAGATTGAATGGCTGTAGTGGCAAAAAATAAACATTACTAACGTTCAACTCTTTTTGAAGTGCTAACAATTTTTGCTGATAGGGTCCCTGGCCACAAATAACAAATTTGACATCTACCTGATTTTGCAATTCTTCGGCTGCATGCAAAATCATTTCCAATCCTTGCTTTTCGCCAATAGCACCTGAATAAAGAATTATCTTATCATTGACTTTAAAACCAAACCGGACTTTTAATTTTTCTTTATCTTTTAAAGGATAAAATACATTTACATCAACCCAATTAGGAAAAAAGGTAATGGCCTTATCACATTTATTTGCCAGCTTCTGCATCATACCACTTGATATGCTGCTGACAACATTTGCCTTACTGAGTATAAATTTTTCAACCCCAAACAATACAGATAATAGCGCCCCAGACTTAATCATCCCTAACTCCTTTGCTGCATCAACTTGCAAATCCTGCACATGATATATGAGTTTTGCACCTTTTACTTTTTGATACAGATATCCTAAAAGTCCTAACGTAAAGGGAGGCGCAACAGTAATTATAAAATCATACCTCTTTTTAAAAAGCAGCGAAAGAAGAGCAAAAAAAGTAGAAACAAATATGGAGAAATCGGATAGCAATCTTTTGAGCCCTGTTGGGTTCTGTGGCACATAATGCGGACAACGGAGTATAGAATAAGGATTTTTTCCTTTACTTTTTTCCTTTCTATACCAATAAGAATGTTTAGTGTAAGGCTCCTGGACTTTCCATTGTGGATAATAAGGATAGGTTGTAATGACAGCACAATCGTATCCATTGCTGGTTAACCAATCCATCATTTCACCATTGTACTTTCCTATACCGGTAAGCTCTGGCGAAAAATTGCCTCCAATCAACAATATTCTCTTATTCAATCCTGTAAGAAAGTTTTGGCTTGTAATCAAATTTTGTGTTCACGTATTTTGCAATACACCTGGGTGAAGTAAGACATTTTTAATATGGCAAATGCTAGCCCCCGTGCACCATCTCTAAACCCTCCCAACAAAAAGAAACTTCCTAAAAAATAAGCCGGGCCAGCAAATGGACTTTTCATAAGTGCATACTTTAATCGTTGTTTCCAGGTCCATTTAGCAGCTAATTGGCTGTTGTCCGAGGCTTTGAGAAACCTTGCAGCTTCCCAACCAGCATATTCGTTGTGCTTTATTACGTAATGCGATACTCCTCTAAAATCCTGGTGGTCTATTTTACTTTTAATAACACCAACTTCGCCAGTTAACATTGGATGCTCGTGTACTTCCATGTCTAAATTGCTCCATTGGTTTTCGTCAATAAGTTCATACTCACCTGCCCCAACTTTAAAAAGTGCTAGTTTTTTTAACGGATAACCGCCCTTTAATTCTTTACCCAAAAAGTAAATAGTATAGTTTAACCAATAACCAACATTCGTAGCATGAGATATTTTAGTGCGCAGCTCGTTTTTAAAAGCTTCCGTTATATATTCATCTGCATCTAAAAAAAGTATCCATTCAGTTTGTAATGCATAGTTTCTTAAAAACCAATTCCTCTTTTTTGGAAACTTGCCATCCCATTTAAAATTTACCACTTCAATACCATGCTGGTTTGCTATTGCTTTAGTATTATCAGTACTGCCAGAATCTATTATAACAATTGATTTGACAAACTCCTTTCCAATAGCAGCCAAACATCCCGGAAGGTTCTTTTCTTCATTTTTGACAGGAATAGCGATGGTTAAATTAAGCAGTTCCTTCATTATTTACTTTCCTGGCTAAACTCCTTTAAAAGCTTTAAGGTTGAATCTTTACTTGCACTAATCTGCGAATTATTTATAAATTCTCTTTCTTTTATTGGTTTACAAGGATGACCGGCGCAAATCATCCATGCAGGCATATTCTTTGTCACAACCGATCTTGCCCCAATCACACATCCTTCTCCAATTTCAATTCCGGGATGTATAAATGCTTCAGCCGCAACCCATGCCTGGTCGCCTATAACAATTGGCATTGTAATTACCCGAAATCCCGGATCGTTATAATCATGTGTGCCTGCACATAGGTGGGCCCCTTGAGAAACTACCACTCTTCGGCCAATTGTAATTTTTCCCTGAGAATATAAGATTACGCCATTAGCAATACCGCATTCATCGCTCAACACAATATTCCAGGGAGCCCAAACTTTTACCCCCGGGTAAACATGAACGCTTTTACCAACTTTTGCTCCGAATAAACGCAACAAAAAACATCTGAAACCATGTAACGGATTAGGTGAAAATCTAAAGAAGATTGCTGAAATAAAATTCCAAATCAATCTTGCAATTCTATTTTTGAGCGAAAAGGACGGGCCGGTATGGGTATCGGTATTATGCACGGATATTTTCTGTAAAAATTATTCTTCTTTTAGAACCTTGTACAAACGACGGGCAGCGGGTTCTATTGCAAAATTTTCCATAAAACATTCTCTTGCATTTTCTGCCATTTGAGCTTTTTGTTTGCTCGTTAGTGCAATCCATTGAGTTAAAAGATTTAATGTACCTTTTAATGTATTCGGCTCAACAAGGCCAGCTTTATGATTTGTTATTTCTCGCCAGGTATTAACCTGGTCAGATATTAATACGGGCTTACTACAGGCTAACGCTTCTACAACTGCAATTCCAAAATTTTCCTGGTGACTGGGCAAAATCATTGCCTCACAATTATAAAATGCCTCCCATTTCATATTGCCCGAAAGCATACCGGTAAAGATTACAGAATTGGAAAGATGCTTAGAAGCAGCAACTGTTTTTGCTATCTTGAGTCCAAAAGTGCTATTTAAACCCGGTCCTGCTATTACCAATAACGGTAATTCATTTTCGATTTCATCAAACGCTTCGAATGCTTTTAAGTGATGTGTCACCCTTTTCATCGTCCCCTGCTGCTGCAGAATTTTATCGTAAGCTTCTATTAATAGATCGATCCCCTTCTTATTATGTATTCTACTTAAAAAAAGAAAAAATGGCTTGTTTTTTAATAAAGGAAATTTATTAAAAAGTTGCTGACTATTAATTGAAACAGGTTGAGGTGGTTCCTGTATACCATACCCAACATTTAATTCTTTTTTTGGTTTGTAACTTTTAAAAGTTGACCGGGCCAAAACAAGTTCGGTTTCAGTGGTAAACAACACTCCAGTGGCCCTTTCTAATAATTTGCTTTCAAAAAATTTCCAATAAAGGTTATTTCGAATAGCTTTTAATTTTCTTGCTGAATTAAGTTGAAAATAAGGATCCAACATGCCATGAGGCATTACAAATAGCTTAGGAGCTTTTTGACCTTTATTTTTTTGAAGTGAGTTAATTGCTTTTAAAGTTGCGTAGCCATTATAAAGCCACAAGCCATGCACAATAACGGCGTCAAAACGCATTAAATTTTCTTTCAACCATGGGATTAATTTATTGCTGTAACACCAGGGTGTCTTTCCTGGCCCAAGTGCATAAATCTTAAAAGTATCCTTTGTTTTAAATTGTTCCCGGGGATCATCAAGGCAAACAACCTCGTTATGTATACCTATTTTTTCCAGTTCTGGTATCGAATTTCTTATGCCCTGACAAGGCCCTCCTGATGCAGGGTTCATGCTGGCAATAACACGTAATATATTCACTTAGGGAAAATAGAAGTTTGTATGTAATTATGCCTGAGCCATAAAGGATTTATTTACCAGTGAATGTTGTTTTTGAAGCCAATGGCCCAAAACACTCCATTTCCAAACCCTTGTCCAATGCTGATTTCCCTGCTCAAATTTTTGAAGTTGCACTAATGGCGCTTTAATCCCTGTAAACTCTACAGCAGCTTTTATGCCCTGCGTTGTAAAATCAAATAATGGTCCTTTTATCCAATCTTCCATAGGTAATGCAAAACCCTGTTTTGGCCTGTTATATACTTCTACAGGTAAAATATCGCTGAAAGCCTTAACCAGCAAGGGCTTAACACCAATCCCCTTTTTATATCTCTGGGGCATGGTTAAAATTTGCTCAACTAATTGGTGATCCAAAAACGGAACTCTTAGCTCCAATCCTACTGCCATACTCATTTGGTCGCTATCACGCAAAAGCATGGGACACATATAGCCTTGAATTTCTGCCCACGAAATTTTGCCCATCGTGTCTAAATCCTGGGGCATATTTAATATAGAAGGAAGTCCATTATCAAGTCCAATTTCATTGAGTTGTTTGATAGACATAAAGCGCCTTCTTGAAACTGTAATTTCTTCAGGAGTTAAATGCTCAATTCCTCCAAGTTTTTCTTTGATGTTGGCAGGTAAAAGCTTCAAAAATAATTGCTGAACAGGAAAAGGTAACAGTCTTAACTTATCAAGGACTGGAACGCTTTTAAAACTGGGGTAACCACCAAAAAGTTCATCGCCACCCAACCCTGACAACGCCACCTTTAGGCCGGTGTCGCTTACAGCTTTCGAAACAATGAAAGTGTTAATTGCATCTACAGAAGGAACATCCAAACATGCTACAGCCTGTTGGACAGAAGACAGGCAATCATTTTCTGTAATTTCCAATTCAAAATGTTCTGAGCCACACAACTTTGCCACCTTTCTGGCAATCAATCGCTCATCAAAACCTGTTTGAGGAAAACCAACCGTAAAGGTCTGTAAATTTTTCCCCAACACCTTACCTGCTACAAGGGCAACAATGCTTGAATCAATTCCGCCACTTAAAAAGGCACCAACGCCAACATCGCTTATAAGATGCTCCTCAATTGCCGATGTAACTAACTTTCTAACCAAACTTTTTGCTTGTTCCTTGCTTTTAATACCTGCATTATTAAATGTTTGTTTAGGCCACCACTGCTCGCTGGTTAGTTTTCCATCATAGGTAATCTTTAGATAACTACCTGGTAAAAGTGCTTCAACATTTTTAAACATATGCCCGCTTGCCGGCAAATGACCAAATCCAATATATTCACTAAGGGCCTTATTACACAAGTGGCCTGTAGTATCATCAATTAATACCCGCACTTCAGAACAAAACGATATCTCTGTGTTGGAAGTTTTTACATAAATGGGTTTTATACCTAACCTATCGCGAACTAACAGAACAGACTTATCATAATTATCATACAAAGCGAAAGCGAACATTCCTTTTAACAATTGAAACGTTTCCAGTCCTTTTACGTTGAATAATTCTATTAAGGTTTCAGTATCTGAATTTCCCCTCCATTTAAAATCGGGTATATATGTTCTTAACTCAAGGTGATTATAAATTTCTCCATTAAAAATGATAGTGTATCGACCGCTATTATTGTGCATTGGTTGATCACCTGCGGGGGTCGGCTCAAGAATAGCCAACCTGGTGTGACCAAAATAAACAGTTTTTTCAAGGTTAAACCACTCTCCAAAACCATCGGGTCCTCTATGCTTAATAGCTTTTAAGGAAGGGAGATTAAAAAGCTGTTCATTAAAATTTATTTTTCCAATAATTCCGCACATCTAATTTTGCTTTTGAAAATAGTAAGTTAGCAATACCAATTATGATACTTATTCAAGTTCTAATTAAAAGACCTTGTTTTGGTAAAGGTTTTTAGGGATATATAGTACCAGGATGAATGGATCAGTTGTAAAAATTAAGATTTAGTTAGAAGGTAATACCTTAAACTTTTTTAAGTCTGTTTGTATACCAGGACAAAAAACATAAAGGGTTAATCAATTATTTATCGACCAATTTATTTTAGCTGACAAATGGACTTTTAAGTTTATTAAGAGGTTAATGACAATTTGGAACGGAGAGTAGCATCTTTACCTTTTAATTGATTTCCATTAGTAATTTCCAAATAGATATTTTCAATTTTATCCAATGCATTTTCGGTATTAAACCTTGATGCATTTATAATACCTGCGCTAACAATTTTGTTTCTTCCCTCATAATCTATACTTAAAACTGAATCAATAACCTCTCCGACTTTAGCCCCCCAATTTTTAACCAACCCTGGATCTGAGGGCATGCGTGGAATTAAAAAACCAGCCGTTCCTGCAACTTCCGTCATAGGTGCCTGGTTTGTTGTTAATACCGGACACCCTGATGCCATTGCTTCGGCAATAGGCCATCCAAATCCCTCAGCCAACGATGGAAACAAAAATAAGCTTGCGCCCTGATAGGCGAGTCTTAAATCATTATCCTCAATATCATTTAAAAAATAAATATCATTTTTGTAGAGTGAATTCTCGCGTTGATCTATTAATGATTGAGTAGGTGAGGCACCTACCAATAATAAAGGCAAATTGTATTTGCTTGACTTTCTCCAACTACAATAAATTTCAATTACACCTCCACGGTTTTTGTACCAATTGTTTCCTCCAATATGTAATAAATACCCTTGAGACATATCTCTATTTAGCAAATTACTAAAATGGAATCTTGCCCCATAAATATCTCCACACTCAAATGTTTGGTTTAAACCATTATAAACAACCTCGGAAACATTTGGAATTCTACCTAAAAATTTATGTAAATCGCTTCGGGTATTTTGAGAAACAGAAATAAAATTCTTCCCTTTGATATACCCCTTTTTAATTATTTTTTGATACAAACAACCAGTCCAGCTAGTAGGGTTTTCAGATATTTTCCCCAAAGCTGAATACTGCGCTAAAAAATCATGACAATGTATTATGTGCAACTTATTTTTTACCATTGGAACCCAGGGCCCGAGTGCATGATCGGCAAAAACAAATAATGTATCAGAAGGCAGTTTTTTTAATCTGCTTTTTACTTCAAAGGGAAAAATTAAAAATTGATCAACGTAACCTAGCCACTTTTTTAATCCTTTACCTAATGGTAATTTATAAATTCTGCTTTTAGGTGTCCATACTTCTACTGTATGGCCCCTGTTTAACATACCCTCATGGATCATTTTTGCATAACGAGGCATACTCTGCTGCGCAAGAAATTCAGGATGTGTGAATAAAACCAGGTGCATAGTAACTAATTAGATAAAGTGGTATTTTTTGCCGGACCTTTTAATGCAGCAATAGCCAAACCGCAAACTAAGACAGTAAAGCCTAAATTTGAAGGTTGTGCCCATTGACCCTGAGTAAGAGTAATTAAAATAATACACAGTAACATCCAGGGTAAAAGATTGCCATTAGCCAGGCTCTTGTAAGATGCTAAAGCAATTTTCAGGCTGAGCCGCAACCTGATTACAATAATGATCAAACCCATTAAAGGTCCCATCTCGCCGATAACTCTCCCCCATTCGCCCTCAGCAACTAAAAAAGACAAACCCCCTGTGGTTAACATACTTCCAACATTTGTTCCTAAGCCTTGCCCCAAACCAAAAAAAGACTGATTCCACGATTGCTTTAACGCTGCAAACATACCCCCAAAAAATCGATCAATTAAAACACCGTTAAGGCCCCCTTCTGCTACGTTAGCCGTTTCAAATCTACTTGTGAAGGCAGCAGTACCAGTTGAAAAAAAACTCTTACTTGCCAAATATGAAAGTACGATTGCAACAATAAATGCTCCAAAAATCATTTTCCCTATATACTCCGACTTTCTTGAAATAGCGATTGCTGTAAAGACCAGACATAAGGCTACTCCAAAAAACAAACTTCTGCTTATGGATAAAGGAATTACAATAATTAATGCGGCTGTGGCTGCATATAATATCATTGGATTTACTCCCTTTTTGTTAAGCCAGAAGAAAACTATGAAACTAGCGGCCAATGTATAATAAGATATAGTACCAGTAATGAATGAAAAAGTAGCAGGTGGTCTAAAAAACCCCATAGCCCCATCAAAACCAGCCCCACTTACATCGCCACCAACACCCCTGTTTACCCATGCTGATTGGGGACTATAAAATTGCATAATCACTAGCACAGCCATTGGGATGGATATAAACAGAATTACTTTACCCATCTTTATGACATCTTCATAAGTAAAAATTTTTCCAATAAGAAAAATTAAAGGGAAGTGAATAAGTAGAATACGTGCACCAAAAAGAGCAACAAACAGGTTTCCATGACCAAAGAGAATGGCAGTAAAAATTCCTAAGAAAGCAATCGTACCCATCCAAATAATGTACGAATTTAGCTTAAAAAGTCCTCTTTGGGTAGCCACAACTAACATCCATACTGCTAACGGGTCTCTAATAATGAGTAAAGGAGTTGCCAAACCCGGAAGTATCCATTTTCTAAGTGCACCTTCAAAAATTAGGAGCAGAAGGTACATCCATATTCCCTTTTTTAAAAGAAGATTTCCTTCAGAAATAGTTTTTCTATGCAGTAAAGCACTTGAATGCTGTAGTTTCGAAAACTGGCTCTCGTACTGAAATGATTGGGCTGAAGTATTAGTGGAATTCATGTTAAAATAAAATATCTCGGTCAATAAACTTAGCAATTTGTTTTAAGTTTTTGACCATTTCAGCTTGAGTTCCTTGTTTAATTAGTTGGATTGAAGCGTTTAAAGAATTTGTTATAAAGAGTAATTCGCTGGATTATATTAGATTAATTACATACTTGATGGACATCAGCAACCCAATTTTGAATGATTTGTTGCTGATATTTTTTCCAGGTATAACTCAAAGCATGTTTGCGTGCCATTAATCCCATTTCAAATACTAATTCACGCCTGTCAAGCAACAACGATATTTTTTCAGCAATCAGATCGGCCGATCTTATGGGAACAAGAAAGCCTGTCTCACCTTCTATTATAAGGTCTTCTCCACCCGTATTTGGTGTTATTATTACGGGCAAACCCTGGCTCATCGCTTCCTGCATAACTAAAGCCCGTCCTTCAACAATTGATGGAAGACATAAAACATCACATGAACGCATTAACTCCAACACTTTCTCATGCTGGCGCCCTGCTTCATACGTAAAATAATTAAACTCATTTTTGTAAAAATTCATTGATGCCTGGAGGGAGCCCATTACAATCAACTCAACTCTATTAGTATTTAACAATCGAAAAGCGGCAAACAAATCTCCAAGTCCCTTTCGT
>JANPPB010000444.1:0-1662 GCA_031428295.1 Segetibacter sp.
ATGAAGTGACTGTTGTGGCATTAAACACAGGTTTCGATGGTGCCATTACGCCTGATACCTGGATACAAGCGGAATACGGAAAGGTAAAATATGTTTCATACACCCGATTAAACCTTGCCATAAAATATTGTTGGATAGCAGTTCAGCAATCACGGAAGGCTGATATTATTCATATCAATAGCATTTTCTATCCTCCTTCCCTTTTTATTGCATGTTTTTGTGCCATCAATAGAAAAAAAGTTTTTTGGGCTCCAAGAGGTGAACTTTCCAATAATGCACTTACTTATAGTTCCTCAATTAAAAAGATAATTATTCGGGTTGCAAGGATTTTTTCCAGAAGGGTTAACTTCCATGTAACATCTGCTTTAGAAAAGACAGATGTTGAAAAGATATTCGGCTCGCGAATTAATGTTTATCAAATACCCAATTATTTGCAACTCATTGATGTGCTACAACCAGTACAAAATCAAACGTTCCTATACGTTGGCAGACTTCATCCTATAAAAGGTCTTGAAAAATTCATTAAAGCTTTAGCTGCATCTAAAAACTTTACTAAATCTGGTTTTAGATTTTTGATTATGGGGGACGATAGTGGCTCATATGCGGACACGCTAAAGACATTAGTACTTAGCCTCAAACTTTCTGGGTCTGTTATGTTCATAGGTAAAAAATCAGGCAGGGACAGAAATCAAATGTATGCGGATGCGAAATTCCTGGTACTACCATCTGAAAGTGAAAATTTTGGAAACGTTGTGGTTGAGGCCCTATGCCAGGGAACTCCTGTCATTGCTTCAAAAGGTACTCCATGGAAGCTGCTGGAAGATTATAATGCAGGATATTGGATAGAAAATTCGATTAAACAGTTAAGTGAAACTATAGACATTGCCTTGAATATTCCAGATTCTCTTTATCAACAACAAAGGATAAATGCATTGAAACTCGTTCGGGAGAACTTTGACATTGAAAAAGGGGTAGAAGAATGGATTAAGTCTTATCAAACTGCTTCATGAACAAAGTCACATTCAACAAAACAACAACTTCGGCCCTTGGGTTTGGATGCTCTTCTCTAACCAATCATTTTTCAAAACGAAATGCAGTGGAAACGCTTGAATATTGCTTTGATAATGGCATTACTCATTTTGATACCGCAAGGGCATATGGATTTGGAATGGCTGAAAAAATAATGAGTGACTTTATTTCAGGTAAAAGGGATAAGATCACAATAACTTCAAAGTTTGGCCTGAAAGCAAAACCTGCTCCCCTCGATAATCTCTTTATGTTAAATTCAGCCAGGATGTTAATGAACCTTTCCAGTAACATCAAAGGTGGAATAGTGAAGGCTTCAGGAGGGGTTAACCAAAAAGTTTCGATAAATGCAGTTGCATGCGAGATTTCATTAACTGAAACACTTAGGAACATGCAAACAGATTATATAGACTTCTTTCTTCTTCATGAATGTTCTATGGAAGAAGCCCACCGGGAAGACATGCTTTCATTTTTGGCTTCTGCTGTAAAGGCTGGAAAAATTAGGCATATAGGTCTAGCTACTAACTTTACAAATCTACCGCGTAATCTGTCTATACTGGATCCTATCTATGAAGTTGTTCAATATAATGATGATCGAATTAGCAACCATACATCACAGCTAATCGGATGCGAAAA
>JANPPB010000445.1:0-2439 GCA_031428295.1 Segetibacter sp.
CATACTGCTTACACAAATCATTCACCTGCGTTACTCCGCGCTCTAATTCCTTTACCTTACCCTTCTTGAAATTCTCACTAAAGTTTCGGTGCAACCGCTCCGAAATGCTCATCTTAAATTGACTGCGTTTTGCCATTTGACTTATTTTTAACCAAGTTTAAAGGTCAATTTTTCGGTCAACGTATTTCAGGCAATAACAGAATGTCAACTTGCGTCCTGCTGGGGTCTACTTGCATAGCCAAAGTGTGCCAGCCAAGGGACCCCGGCATTGCATTAAGATTAATCTCACAATATTTAAAAACTTGAATATGGGACTAATTAGAGAACCCAAAAACATTGATTTTTCAAACAAGTCTGAACCATGGACAGAATAGGAACTTGCAGATTTTAGAATAATAATGAAAGCTATAAAAGCTAAAAATGCTAAGCGAAAAGAGACTATAAAAATAGCTGGAAAAGTGAAACAGCCTGTATGATGAGAGTAGAGCCATTAACAAACTGCTACCCGTCATTTGTGCTATAAGTTGGAACAATAAAAAGCATGTCATTAAACTTCTTATGTTCCTGCGGTAAATTCTTTTTTTAACTTTTGTTATATACATTTACGCCTGTTCTCTTTTGGGCTGAAGTAGAATACTAGTTCTGCGTCATGCCATCGAAACCTCCATCCAATTTTCTTTCATCACAAAAACAATTTTATGGAAACACATTCAGTAAAAACTTCTTTTGGCTCACATTTCAGCCAAGTGGCTTGGGTAGTAAATGACATTCAAACTACAGAAAAATTTTTCAGAGACGTGTTTGGTATTACCCACTTTGTGAAGCTTGAAAACCTTCGTTCCCAGGACCTTGAAGGTACTTATTATGGAAAGCCTGCCAATTTTGAATTTCATCTTTACCTGGCTTATTCGGGTGAATCAATGATTGAGCTTATTCAACCAGTATCGGGGCAAAGCATGTATCAGGATTTTCTTGAACAAAAACCTTCGGGAGGGATCCAGCATATTGCCTTTATGTTACCTGTGGCAGATTTAGACAAGGCAATTTCTGAGTTAACTGATAAGGGTTATCCTATAATAACAACTTTAAATTTACCGATAGCTAAAGTGGCCTATTTCGACACCTACAAGGATTTGGGTGTTGTAACTGAAATTATTGGTATTACCGAAGCAGGAGTAGAGTTTGTTCAACATTTAAAAAGTGGAACCAGTTGATTTTTTTTACCCTTGCCAGTGTTCAAAAGAAGCGTACCCCGCAGGGTGTCAACATCTGCTTTTGTGTGGGGTTAGCATAAACCGAAGTATTGGGTCAGAAATTGAAAGAAGTATTGCCCACGCTCATAATAGCTAGCAGCGGGATTGTTGAAGTAATGAGTTCTGGTAGACAGGGTAAACATATACTACGGTGTTGCGGTAAATGCTGCGGAATGCCGAGGTCCCTTGGCTTGCACACAAAGCTAGGAAAGGAGACCCCTGCAGGACAAAGCGTGGTAATGGTATTGTAGAGACTTATTATCCTTTCGTGTGATCTTAACAGCAGTTTGGACAGGCACCTTTCTTTCTGACGTTGCACCCCTAGTATCCCCTACAACGGTTCATCTGTATCATCAACAATAGGAATAAACAATAGAAGATAAATTACTATTTTGCTTTTTCAAACCATTTCTAACTCTCTTACAATAATCCTAACATTAGCTTATGAGTTATAAAGACAAAACATACATAATCTTCGATGGAGACAAAGACCAATGGGCTTACAGATATATGAGAGGCTGGAAAGTTAATGAACGAATTGACTTTAATTTCGAAGATGCCCATGACCTTTTCCCCTTAACTTACCGAGCAGAGGATGAGACATATATTAAGGGAAAATTAAGACAAAGGTTTAGCAATGCATGTCAAGTTATTGTCTTGATTGGAGAAAGTACAAAGCATCTGTACAAATATGTAAGGTGGGAATTACAAGTTGTACTTGACTTAGACCTTCCATTAATTGTTGTTAATCTTGACAATAGACGAAATATGAACCCAGAGCTTTGCCCACCTTTAATTAGGGACAACTATATTGTTCATATTCCATTCAAATTAGCCATTATAAAATATGCTTTAGATAATTTTCCGAATGAATTTAGGAATAGAGATAAAACTAAAAATGGATGTGAGACCAGTTGTATTTTTTTGAGTTCCCATGATAACGTCCAGAATTGGACCTATACCTAAAGTTATGGTGTCTGAACCTTCATTGGTAGAATCATAGATATCATAAAGAATTTGCTGTACAGAAGACTCTGAAAACCATCCCTTATTAGGATCGGTCCCTGTCTCAAGTGAAAAGCCAAAAGCACTTTGTTGTCCACTGCCGTAGCTATCTCTATAAGTGACATCAGGATCAAAAACCATAGCGCTAAATGAGTTTCCCCAACCTTCCCCAAAGGCCACA
>JANPPB010000446.1:0-7662 GCA_031428295.1 Segetibacter sp.
GAGGGCAGTTATAGCAATGCTGAGATTTTCTCTCATGCTTACAAACAATTAGGCATTGGTAAACTGGTAGGCATACCTACCAATGGTTCTGTAATATCAACCGGTGCAAAAACTCTTTTGGATGGATCAACAGTACGGGTGCCCGGCAGAGGGTGGTTTGTAAAAGCTACCAACAAAAATGAAGAGCTCGGACCTGCAATCCCCGACATTATTGTTGAAAATAACCTTGACTGGATTTCGACTGGCGAAGACCAGCAATTAAAGGTTGCAGCAGTCGAATTATTAAAGCAGGTGGATCAAAAGAAATAGCCTGACCAAAGTAAATAAGAGGCTGTCTCAAATCAAATGAGATAGCCTTTTTTAGGCTAATCCCAATTGGAAGATGAGAAATGCTTATGTGATTTTAAAGCCATCTTTGGTACTAAGTAGCCTCTTCCTTTTTAAAATGGCATTGAAAAAAAAAGAAAAAGTTAGTAAACCATTTAAACCAAGTGGAGTATCAAAAAAGGTGCCCCAAAGAACAATAAGAATTTTTGGTTTGTTAACAAATGTATACTTTACGCTTATTACAAGATTCTCTTTTTTAACTAAACTCTTTGCCATGATATTATCTCTACCGTTTAACTGCGGTTCGGTCCGTTTTTTACTTTTAAACAACCGAAAAATTCTCCATCGTTTTTTACTGTTGATAATGCTAAGTTGTTTTACTGCGATGGTATCTGCCCAACGGGTTACCGGGCGTGTTAACAGCGGCGACACTGCTTTACAGGGCGTAACCGTGGTGCTCAAAGGCGCTAACCAAACCACCCAAACCGATGCGATGGGTCAGTTTTCAATTACTGCTCCATCAAACGGAACCCTTGTTTTTTCTTCCATTGGCTTTCAGACAATAGAAATGCCGATTAATAATCGTCAAAATCTTACAATAAACCTTATTTCAACGCTTCAGCAGATGAATGAGGTTGTGGTAGTGGGTTACGGCACGCAAAGAAAAGCGACACTCACCGGTGCTGTAAGTACAGTTAAAGGTTCTGAGGTACTTAAATCGCCGGCTATGAACGTTAGTAATAGCCTGGGTGGGCGACTACCCGGCCTTGTAACGGTTACCCCAAGTGGAGAGCCTGGTGCTGACGGCTCCCTCCTTAGAATACGCGGCGTAAATACGCTGGGAAACAACAACCCCTTAATTGTAGTTGACGGCATCCCCGGACGTTCTTTGGATAGAATTGACCCGAGTACAATTGAAAGTATTACTGTATTGAAAGATGCTTCGGCAGCAATTTATGGTGCCCAAGCTGCCAACGGCGTAATACTTATTACTACAAAAAGAGGTAAGCTGGGCAAACCAACTGTAACTGCCAGCTTTAACCAGGGTTATGGCAGGCCAACTGTTCTGCCTAAAATGGCCGACGCGGCAACATACGCCACAATGATTAATGAAATAAATGAGTATGCCGGAAGAACGGCTAAATATTCGGCCGACGATATCAAGAAATATACCAGCGGTTCAGATCCATGGACTCACCCAAATACCCAGTGGTTTAATGAAGTTTTGCAACCATGGGCAGGATTAAATTATAGCAATGTTTCTGTTAACGGCGGAAGTGAAAATGTGCGGTATTATATTACTTTATCAAGCAGAACCCAGCAGGGGTTTTACTATAACAGTGGCACTAAATACAACCAATACGATTTCAGGTCGAACCTTGACGCCAATGTAAATAAAAACATCACTCTCTCTTTTGATGTATCTGGCCGCCTGGAAGACCGAAACTTTCCTACCCGCTCCGCCGGAAGTATTTTTAGAATGGTAATGAGGGGAAAGCCAAACGAAACTGCATACTGGCCTAATGGTATGCCAGGACCTGACATTGAATATGGAGACAATCCTGTTGTAGTAAGTACCAAAGCCACCGGTTACGATCACGACAAGCGGTACGTACTTAACTCAAATGGAAAAATTCATATCAAACTTCCATTTATAAAAGGGTTGTCATTTACCGGCAACGTGGCGTTGGATAAATCATTCAACTTTCGCAAGTTGTGGCAAACGCCCTGGTTTTTATATTCATGGAATGGTGTAACGCGTGATGCAGGTGGTACCCCGGTTTTGGAAAGATCTCAAAAAGGATTCTCCAGCCCCGCACTAAGCCAAAGTACACAAGACAATCAAAACATATTGCTTAATGGATTATTGGATTATGAGACAAAAATTGGTGCTAATCACAATGTAAAGTTTTTAATTGGCGCAGAAAAGATTACCGGCAAAGGAGAAAGTTTCAATGCGTATCGCCGAAATTTTATCTCTCCTATTTTGGATCAGATGTTTGCCGGTGCACAAGACCAATTTTTAGCTAATGGCGGTTCTGCCTTCACACAGGCACGTCTAAATTATTTTGGAAGGGTAAACTATAACTTTAAAGAAAAGTACCTGGCTGAATTTGTGTGGAGGTACCAGGGTTCCTACATCTTCCCTCAGGCCAAACGCTTTGGTTTCTTCCCGGGTGTTTCTCTTGGCTACAAAATTTCCGACGAGCAATTCTGGCAGGATAATCTGAGTTTTATTAACACGTTTAAATTAAGAGCTTCCTGGGGAAGAACAGGTAATGACCAGATAGATGAATGGCAGTACTTATCTACTTACGGTTTTGGAGGTATAAGAGCACAACCCTGGAATGCACCACTACCATTTATCACCAATGGTAATGTTGAAAATCCTACACTTTATGAAACGGTGGTGCCAAATCCTTTGGCTACATGGGAAACAGCTAACCAAAGTAATATAGGTTTTGATGCTACCCTGCTTAAGAATAAACTGTCTGTTACTGCCGATTACTTTAGCTATAAACGTTCGGGAATTCTAATTCAGCGTAATGCTTCCATACCAACAACCGCAGGATTTACCCCACCAAGGGAAAACATTGGCAAGGTATCAAACCGCGGATTTGATTTTGGAATAAACTACAGCGGTGGCGGTGGAGAGCTTACTTATCAGATTGGACTAAATGGTGGATATCAAAAGAACCAAATTGATTTCTGGGATGAGCCGGCCGGTCGTCCTGAGCACCAGGCATCTACCGGTTATCCTATCGGCAGTACACTTTACTATGAGGCGATTGGTATTTTCGCCAATGCCGATCAAGTTAACAAAACACCACGCCTTAGTGGTGCGAGACCCGGCGATATCATCTTTAAAGATTTTAATAACGATGGCAAAATTGACGCGTTGGACCGGATAAGGATAATGAAATCAGATATACCCACATTTACCGGAGGTATAACCCTGGCAATTAAGTATAAAAACTTTGATTTTACTACTTTAATACAGGGAGCCACAGGTGCAGTTAGGTATATTTCAACTGAATCAGGCGAGATAGGAAACTTTCTTCAATCGTTTGCAGATAACCGTTGGACACCTGCTAATTCAAATGCTAAAGGACCCAGAACTTTTAACCGTGGTAACGAGTATTGGGTAGGCAATGCCAACACATTCTGGTTGTTGAAAACAGATTATGTGCGGTTGAAAAACATTGAATTAGGTTATAGCCTTCCTGCCTCCGTATTAGGTAGAGCGGGCATTCAAAACACAAGAGTGTACATAAACGCAATGAACTTGCTGACCTATGCATCTGAAATGAAAGATTTTGATCCCGAGCTGGGAACCGGCTCCGGACAGGGGTATCCATTACAAAAAATCGTGAATTTTGGAGTAGCTGTTACTTTCTAAAAAGCAAAAACAAATCATTTATGAAACCATTACATATAATACTCACTGCTGCCATTATGTTGGGCGTGGTTGGGTGTAAAAAAGACTTTATGAATTTACAGCCATTGGATAAATTCTCCGATGAAGCTGTTTGGAAAGATCCTGCCCTGGTGCAAACTTTTGTAAACAACATTTACCTCGGTGTACCTCATGGCTTTAGCAACATCATGATGTCGTCTATGGTAGACGAGTCAATGTACAACGCCGATTTTGGAAGCAGCAACGTAACAAAGAGCCTGGTAACCCCAAGCGATTTAAGCATATTCGATGTTGGCTTTTGGAGCGGTAACCGGCAAAGAATGATGAACTGGACCAATGTCTATCGATTTGTAAGACCAGCCAATGTATTTTTTGAGAAAATTGAGCAGGTGCCCTTTGAAAAGGTGGCCGATAAAAACAGAATGAAAGGCGAAGTGTATTTTCTAAGAGCATACTTATACAATAACCTGGTATCTATGTACGGAGGAGTACCCATCATTAAAAAAAGCTTTGGATTGACTGATGAATTTATGGTAACCAGGGACTCGTATGAGAATTCTGTAAAAGCAATTGTATCAGATCTTGATTCGGCAGCGCTGCTGTTGCCGCTTTCCCATTCCGGAATTAATAAGGGTCGTGCTACAAAAGGTGCTGCCCTGGCCCTTAAGTCTCGAGTGCTGTTATCTGCTGCAAGCGATTTATTTAATACTAATGGTGCGTGGGCTGGTGGCTTTGCAAACAAAGAGTTGATAGGTTATGTGGGTGGCGACAGGGCTGCCCGGTGGCAGGCTGCAAAGGATGCTGCAAAAGCTGTAATTAATCTCGGCGTGTATAGTTTGTATCAACCTAACCCTGCAACAACAGAACAGGCAAGTAAAAACTACGGCGATATTTTTCTTGCCAAAGAAACTTCAGAGGATATATTCGTCCGTTATTTTACGGCTAAAGTCGATGAAAGCTGGGATGGCTACAATCCGGGTTTATACAACAATCCTAATGGCTGGCATGGTTGGGGAAGTAACACTCCGCTACAGCAATTTGTTGATCTGTATGAAATGAAAGACGGAACTAAGTTTGATTGGACTAATGCGGCGCACAAGAGTGCCCCTTATGAAAACCGCGATCCACGCTTTTATGCTTCTATTCTTTTCAATGGTGCCAAGTGGAGACCACGCCAGGCTGATGCTGCAGGAAGAGATCCGATTGGCATTGTTCAGACAGCTTATTACGTAAAGCCGGATGGCTCTGTCCTCCCCGGGCTTGATACAAGAAATGGACCGTTGGAAGATTGGAACGGCACTTATACGGCTTATTACATGCGCAAGTTTATTGATCCCTCAGTAAATGCCCAATACGACAAACAGGAGCAGCCCTGGCGTTATATCCGTTATTCGGAAGTGTTGTTAAACTATGCAGAAGCATGCCTGGGTTTAGGACAGGAGACAGAAGCAAAAACAACCCTGAATATGATTAGGAAAAGAGCAGGTATGCCTGATATTACTGAAACCGGTGCAGCACTAATAAACCAGTACCGTAACGAGCGTAGTATTGAACTGGCTTTTGAGGATCTGAGATATTTTGATGTACGCAGGTGGATGACCGCGCCACAAGCTTACCAGGATGCAAAAGGAGTAGACATCCGGCAAAAAATAGACGCCGCAGGTGCTCACATAGGAGCGCCAACATATAGTATTATAACTGCACAAAGCAGAGCCTGGAACCCTCGTTTCTATTTTTTCCCGATTAAATTAGACGAGATAAACAGGAATAATAAACTGAAACAAAACCCACTATATTAGTAAAATGAAGAAGCCCAACATGGGCTGTGATCTTTAAATGATCATTTCTATTTTTTGTGCAACAAAAGAACCCTGAGCAGGGCGTTTGAAAGAAAAAGAAGAGGCTGTCTTAAAAGGGCAGCCTCTTTGATTCTTATAGGGTGTAGAAAAATTTCCCTGAAGCAAAAGCGAAAGATTATTGCCATACGAGCATAACACCGGCAAAATTTAAAACCTGTAGCCGCCATCGGTTACAGCTTAATCCACAAAAAGGGGAGAAAAAAATACCTCAGGCACATCACTGTGCTGCTTGTAAAGGATGTATTGGCTAAGCTCAATCTTACCATGCTTTATGACAGCTACAAAGTAGCGGCATTACATCACACAATTTAAAGCTGCTGCTTAAAGCAATTCTCTACAGCTACATCAACAACATTTACAATAGCCCAATGATAGAAGCAGCCATTCAGGGCAACATTTATATGGTAGAGCATTGCAGCAACTGAGGGCCGGATCGCAATAACATCAACAGCTTTTGCAGCCGTGTTGCCGTGCCTTTACTCAAAAACATGGTGATTAAATGGCTCTTCTGCTTGCCTGGGAAGGCTTAGTAAGCCTGAATGGATATTTTTAATTGAAGCCAACATTTATAAATAATAATAAATTGAAACAGCAGAAATAAGTAAGAAATTGAAACAGCAGAACTATAAAAAGAATTGTCTAAACCAATTAATAGTTTTTTTTGGTTTGTTAACAAATGTATAATTTACGCTTATTAAACGCTTCCTCTTTCTAAACTAAAACTTTTGCCATGAAAGTATTTCAACCCTCTAAGAGCGGTCCGCTCCGTTTTTTACTATTAAACAACCGAAAAATTCTCCATCGTTTTTTACTCCTAATAATGCTTAGCAGCATTACTGCGATGGCATCTGCACAAAAGATTTCCGGGCGTGTTGTTTCCGGGGATTCGGCATTAGCTGGTGTAACTGTAGCTTTAAAAGGATCAAAAGTATCTACCCAAACAGATGCTATGGGTCAGTTCTCAATTGCTGCTCCATCTACCGGAACGCTTGTTTTTACATCTGTGGGTTTCCTTCCTATGGAAATGGCGGTTAACAATCGCTCCAGCTTAACCATTAATTTAACTTCAGCAGCCCAGCAAATGAATGAAGTAGTTGTAGTTGGTTATGGTACACAAAAAAAAGTAACGGTAACCGGTTCAGTTACTTCTGTAAGGGGTTCAGACCTGGATAAATCCCCTACTTTAAATTTATCTAATTCATTAGCGGGACGCTTGCCCGGCGTAACTGCGCTGCAGCGTAGTGGCGAACCCGGTGGCGACGGCTCTTTAATACGTATCCGCGGTACCAATACATTGGGAGATAGCGGCCCTTTGATTGTTATAGATGGCGTTCCTGACCGTGCAGGCGGAATAGATCGTTTAAACCCCGGAGATATAGAAAGCGTGTCGGTTTTAAAAGATGCATCTGGTGCCATTTATGGAGCAAGAGCTGCCAACGGCGTTATCCTGGTTACTACTAAGCAAGGTAAAGTTGGTAAGCCGATTATATCGTACGATATGAACCAGGGGTGGCAGCAACCAACACGTGTACCCAAAATGTCAAATTCGGCTGAATACGCAGAATTGCTAAACGAACAGGTTTTATTTAGCAATGTCCCCTATCAGCAGTGGGCTACTGGTTGGCAGGCTTTTAAAACTAACGGCAGTTATGTACGTACTGATAATGGACAAAAAGTAAACGCTTTTTATACCCCTGATGACCTTAAAAAATTTGCAGATGGTTCCAGTCCGCTAACACATCCTAATACCAACTGGTATAACGAAGTGTTTAAAGATTGGTCAGCCCAGCAAGAACACAACCTGCAAATAAGCGGTGGTTCAGAAGCCGTTCGCTTCCTTGCTTCGGCTGGTTACCAGAATCAGGATGCTTACTATAAGAATTCGGCAACAGGCTATAAGCAATACGATATGCGTTTAAATTTAGACGCCAAAGTAAATAAGTATATAAGTGCTAATATTGGTTTAACGGCCCGTGAGGAGTTCCGCTTTTTCCCAACAGTAGGTGCGGGCTCTATATTTAGGATGTTGATACGCGGCAAACCAACCGAAATTGCTGT
>JANPPB010000447.1:0-1540 GCA_031428295.1 Segetibacter sp.
ATTGAATGGTTAAAAGAAAAGTCATTGCCTTACCGCTTCCACGATTATAAAAAAGAGGGTATTAGAGAAGAAAAACTAAAGGAATGGTGCGGTTATTTTGGCTGGGAAAACCTAATAAATAAAGCAGGCACAACGTGGAAAAAACTATCAGATGATGAAAAGGCTGCTATTGTTGATGAGCATGCGGCTATACAAATTATGATGTCAAATACCAGCATCATCAGGCGGCCGATAGTAGAAGGAGGAAAGTCAAATCTTTTAAGATTTAATGAGCATGAATATGCCAATGCCCTGCTTAAAAAGTAATCAACAGATCAAACATCTTAATCAGAAGCTGCCCTGTCTTTTCGCCCACAGAAACAAAGCTGCCATCCGTTAAAACAAAACCTTCGCACCATTTTGTAATGGGATCAACTACCCAATATTCTTTTACGCCGCATTTTTCGTAAACCGCTTTCTTTGTTACGAGGTCATAAGTTTTGTCCATTGACAATACTTCAATTACCAAATCAGGAACACCAAATATGCCACGATCTTTTATAATGTTTGCGTTTTCTGCTGCAATAAAAAAAATATCCGGCTGGTATACATTTTTGTTGTTTAGGTACACATCAACAGGTGCGCAAAAAGTTGTGCCAAAATTTCTCCTTTTTACAAAATTGTAAATGGAATTAAATATTTCATTTTGCACTAAAGCATGCGGTGTATTAGGTGCCGGAGACATAATTATAGCATCGTTTATAAGTTGACATAAAGTTCCTTCAGGCAATAATTCAAATGCCTCTAAACCGGTCCGCGGAGGTCTTTCCATCGTTTGCATAGCTGTAATTTACTCAATATTTTATGGTATTTATACATGCTTTGCTGTTAATTTACAGCATAAACCTGCAGCCATGTCATTTAAAAATAAAACTGTTTTTATTACCGGTGCAAGCCGTGGTATTGGTAAAGCCATTGCCTTACGTTTGGCTAAAGATGGGGCCAACATAGTTATAGCAGCTAAAAGCGTTTCGGAGAATCCAATGCTGGGCGGTACCATATATTCTGCTGCCGCAGAGGTTGAAGCAGCAGGGGGTAAAGCACTTGCTGTACAGTGCGACATTAGGGATGAAACTCAAATACAGGACAGCGTACAAAAAACTGTAGATAAATTTGGTGGAATTGACATACTCATTAACAATGCATCGGCTATATCGTTGACACCAACTGAGCAAACCGAACCCAAGCGTTACGACCTGATGCATGACATTAATGTAAGGGGTACCTTTTTTGTTAGTAAGACTTGCATCCCCCATTTAAAAAAAGGCAATAACCCTCACATACTTACACTATCACCACCAATAAGTACAGACCCCAAATGGTTGGGTAACCACCTGGCTTATACAATGAGTAAGTTTAACATGACCATGATTGCTTTAGGCCTTGCACAGGAGCTAAAAAAATACAATGTAGCAGCCAATGCACTGTGGCCTAAAACCACTATCGCAACCGCTGCTGTTCAAAATTTATTAGGCGGCGATGCGCTGATGAAGATGAGCCG
>JANPPB010000448.1:0-4306 GCA_031428295.1 Segetibacter sp.
CATCTTGTACTTCGAAGACTTTTTCCAGTTTTTTTCGGTTGCTGTTGACTTGCCTGCCAACAATCATTTTATTACGCAACCCACTGCTTTAACCAGGCCCAATGTAAATGTTAGGCCCCGTAAAACTGAAGAGACCACCACCCGTATTGAGGAGTTGCGCAAAGTAGAAGGTGAATATTTAAACTACAAGCATTTCGAAAACAATGACGATGTGCGTAGGATCGTATGGAAGATATATGCGAAGAACAAAGAACTGGTAGTGCGGATGCCGGAGGTCATGGACCCCTATGCCTCGCATGTTTACTTGTATACTTCCTTTTTTTCAGGGTTTATGGTTGATGGAAATACCCCGGTTCAAATTCCGTTTCTCAATTATTACAAAGAGATGATTTGGACCTTGTACCAAAACCTGGTAAAGCAGGGTTTTGAAGTACGATATGTGCCCGACCAGCCAATTGCAAAAACCAACAGCGCTGATGTACAACAACAGGTTAAATATGCTATAAGTACCAGTCATTGGCAATACAATACGGATATTAGAACGTATTGTAAAACCAGCGATGCTTCCATATTGGTAGTATCCTCGTTAAGCAATTTTGATGAGGTAAAAGAGTTGGTTGAAAAACATGGCAACGATATTACAATCATCTTCGTTAAACTGAGCGAAAGCCTTCATAAGCAAAACATGTTGCATTGGGTAAAATGGCTTTTTGTAGAGAACGAAAAAGATGATATGGAAATGTATAAATCCGCATGGGCAACTTCGTTAAACCTTCGCCCGAAAATTGTAGAGAACGAAAAAAAGTTGAAAATGATTTTGGAAAAATACCAAATGGTTCATGTTGAATGATAAATGTTGATGAATTATGAGTTATGAATTGTTAGTGTGAGTGGTGAGTAGTGAGTGGTGAGTGCTAATGCTAAATTTTGAATGTTGAATGCTAAATGTTGATGAATTATGAGTTATGAATTAAGAATTATGAATTAATAGTGTGAGTGGTGAGCGCTCAGCGGTGAGTTTATTTGTGTAGTCATTTGGAGAGTTGACAGATTTTATTTTTGATTTGTTGCTTTTCAATTGTTGTTACTAACTACTCACTTTTCATTATTCATTGTTCATTATTCATTTTTACTTTTTACTTTTTACTTTAAAAAATGCCCATCGGACGAATACATAGCTGGAAAAAAGTTTTTGCACAGGTACTATTACTTGCGTTGCCCACGGCTGCATTGGTGTTTTACCTGCTTTGGAATGTTAACCAGTTCTATGCAGTGTTACAAAACAATTGGTTTAAGCAGGGTTGGTATTTTACTGCTGGCATTGTTGCGGCCATAATTTTTTATGGGTATCGTTTCCGTTTTATTACAACAGCCATCGTGCTGTTTATAATCTATTACCTCATTTATAAATCACTGGGCAAGGCTACCGTAGGCGAGTTTGATGCCTTCTTTTTTAGTGTACAATTTTTAATATTCACCATACTTTCCGGTGCAGGCTGGTTGGCAGGTTTTGGCTTTTCACGGTCGAGATACTTTACCGTGTTTTGGTCGGTGTTTTTGCTGGCCTTGCAGGTTGTGGTCGTAAGTAAGAGTACAGATATAACTGCCTCGGCTATTATTTTATCGTTTGCACCGGTTTTAGTATATGCGTTTTACATCATTTATACTGCAGAACTTATTCGCAATATGAATGAGGACGAAACCGGTTTTACCTGGTTTATTACGAAACGTTTAACTGGTTTTGTAACACTTGCAGGGGTGGTTTTATTTTTACTGCTATTGTTTTTTCAGAAAGATTTTAAAGCATTGGAAACCGACTGGGGCGGTAGTGGCAGCGGAAAAAAAGATAAGGGTGGCAAAGAGAGCATGACTAAGGATAAACGTGATGGTACGGTAAGCAACAAAGACCAGATGAAGGTTACAGGGTCATTATCTAAAGACAAGCGACTAGTATTTGTTGCCAAACTCGACAACTACTTTCCGGATGGTAAAACGCCCAATCCGCTTTATTTTACCTCGTTGTATTATACCAAGTTTGATACGCTTACCCAGACATTTGAGACAGATGAAAAAATGCCGTCGAACGACTTGTTTAAACCTAACCCGGCAAAGATTCCTCTATTCTTTTCAAAAATTGACAGCTCTGTTATTCGCAATACCAACGCAACGCTTAACCGTAAAGTAGTATCGGCCGATGTATACAAAGTCATCCTTTCGCCGGATGAATTTATTGCTCCCTCCACTGCCTTTTTTGTTCAACCCGTTCCGGTTGAGAAAGAATACAAGTCGCAATTTAAAAGCGCCTACCGCACCAAGATGTGGGTGAGCGATTTGAACAGCGCTTACTTTATATACAACCCGGCAGGCAATCAAATGCTCGAAAAATTTCAGGAGACCAGGTTTGAACAATTAAGAAAAGCATCGTCATACAATGCTTTGGGCAAACCCTTTATGGACTATTATACGTTCATGCCCCGAAACGAAGAATACCAACGAATACAGGACCTTGCCTTGAAGGTTACTAAAGATGCAAAAACGCCGGTAGACAAAATGGTAGCCATACGCGATTTCTTTTTAAGTAAAGACGAGTTTGGTCAACCTCTTTTTAAATACAGCGACAACCCCGGTGTACCGGGTTTACCGAGTGCCAGCAAACTCAACTACTTCTTGTTTGAGAATCGTAAAGGCTACTGTGCCTATTATGCGGGTGCTACCTTATTTATGTTGCGTTCGTTGGGCATACCCAGCCGCATAGCTGCAGGTTTTTTAACGGTGGATCGTAGCAATAAAAATCCGGGATGGTATTGGTTTTATGCCGACCAGGCACATGCATGGGTGCAGTTGTATTTTCCGGGTTATGGATGGATAGATTTTGACACTACAGTACCCGATATAAACACGCAACAATCACCGCAGCCGGATGGCACTCCACCGCTAATGCCGCAGAAAGCTTACCTGGTTGCAGATGGTAAAGCGGTATCTGTTGATACGGTTGCAAAGCGGGTGACCATGAAGGTAAAAAAGTTGTTGTACCACGATGAAGATTACGAAACCGAGTTACCAAAAGAGCTGTTGATGGATGTGTCGCTGGCAACCGTAACTAAAGACACCGGCGAAGCCAGATTGAGCGATGTAAAACCCGGAACAGATATCGTGTCTGTCAGCTATGCAGAAAGCTTAAAACAAATGGAACCTTCGCCCATTGATACGCTGGGCTCTATATTAGAAAAATTGAAAAAGCCGGTACCTATTGACGATATTAAAATTATGGAGACTGAACTGGAGAAAAAGGCACGTCAGCAAAAAACTACTGTTGTTGCTACGCCTTTTAATTGGGTAAAAGCTCTATGGATTGCATTGGCAGTTATTGGTGCTTTCATTTTGTTGCTATTCTCAATGCCATGGCTCATTTGGCAATATCTGAATGCTAAAGCAAAGGCATTAGCCAATGGCCCAACAAAGGCTTATAATATTTACAGGGCCAGTATGTACTACCTTAACCAGTTGGGTATGCAAAGACAATTGCAAAGCCCTCAACAATATGCCTCAGAGGTTGATACAAAACTGGGAACTCATTTTAATGCATTCAACAATGTGTACCAGCAATTAAAATATAGCACTACCCCGTTGAGCAATAATCAACAACAATTGGTTGCCGGTTTTTACCAACCATTTAAACAACAGGTACGAAGCAGCATACCATTCAAAACCAGGTTCAGCCGCTTCTTAAACATTTATAATACCCTGCATTACTTTACCAAACCAAAAATTTCTTAAGCATGGAGCAAGACATTCATATAGACCAGGCGTTGGCCAATATTCAAAAACTGATAGACAATATTGAAACGGTAATTCGTGGTAAGCGTACACAAATCAAATTTATTCTTACTGCCTTGCTTGCCAAGGGTCATATATTAATGGAAGACAACCCCGGTACTGGCAAAACGGTTATGGCAAAAACATTGGCCCAGAGTATTGCGGGTCGTACCAACGCCGGTGGGGTTAATTTTAAGCGCATACAGTTTACTCCTGATCTGTTGCCGATGGACTTAATAGGTTCCCACATTTTTGATGACGTTCATAAGGAATTCATTTTTAAAAAAGGTCCGCTGTTTTGCAATGTATTACTGGCCGATGAGATCAACCGTGCCTCTCCAAAAGTGCAGTCTGCTTTGTTGGAGTGTATGGCCGAGCACCAGATAACCATTGGCGAAACAACTTACCCGTTGGAGAACCTGTTTTTTACCATTGCAACGCAAAACCCGGTTGAAATGGAGGGCACCTATCCCCTGCCGGCAGCCCAGTT
>JANPPB010000449.1:0-3486 GCA_031428295.1 Segetibacter sp.
GAAAGCAGCCAACTCAACCAGCACAACTGAGTTCTTGTTTCGCAACAATGTAATTTATGTAGTAATACTTTGGGGTGGACTAACTACCAACCTTATTTATTGCATGATCCTCAATGCACGTAACCATTCTTTTAATGATTACAGTAATCCAAAAACACCGCTTTTGCGCAACTACCTGTTGTCTGCTTTAGCCGGAACAACCTGGTTTCTTCAGTTCTTTTTCTATGGGATGGGTGAGAGTAAATTAGGTAACGGTGCTTCATCATGGATACTGCACATGTCGTTTATTATTTTAGTTGCTAACATGTGGGGCTTGATAGCCAATGAGTGGAAAGGTGTATCTCACAAAACCAAAAAGACGTTATTTGCCGGTGTACTAACTATTATTATCGCCGTTCTGATCGTAGGTTACGGAAACTATCTAAAGCCATAAAGTTGGATGAATACAATGGGTTTGACTTAAAACAAATCACAAGGGTTAGCAGGTTATTAAAAGCGGTGCAAAACATCTGTAACGAAATACCTACTTAAAAAATATTGTTCAATTATAAGAAATGATTTTATGAATACAACAACGCAATTCAAACATGTAAGTTATTTATGGGACGAAGAGAAAGCTGCACAGCTTGAAGGCGACGAAGTAGCCTTGCTCATCTATCGTTCCAATTTGCTGGGTGCGGATCTTCGGCTTACCAATTATGGTGGGGGAAATACTTCCTGTAAGGCCATGGCTAAAAATCCATTGACAGGCGAGGAGACAGAAGTGATGTGGGTTAAGGGTTCCGGTGGAGATATAGGCACTTTAAAGAAAAGTGGATTGGCCGCATTATACGTAGACAAGCTTTGCAGCCTCGAAAAGGTCTATCGCGGTATGGACTACGAAGATGAGATGGTTGAGTTGTTCAATCATTGCATTTACGACCTGGCTTCCAAAGCACCGTCTATTGATACACCCTTGCATAGTTTCCTGCCCTTCAAACATATTGATCACTTGCACCCCGATGCGGCCATTGCAATTGCTGCTGCTAAAGATGGAAAGAGGATAACGGAAGAATTATTTAACGGTACAATTGGATGGGTTGACTGGCAAAAGCCAGGCTTCGATCTGGGTCTTCAACTAAGAGATTGTTTGGCAGCAAATCCTGGCATTCGCGGTATTATGTTAGGCTCGCACGGCTTATTTACCTGGGGCGATACCGCTTATGAATCGTACATGAATACGCTTGAAGTGATTGAGCGTTGTGCACAATACATTGAAGACGCTTTAAGCAAGCAATCAGCCATATTTGGAGGTATTAAACTTCAGTCTCTGCCAAAAGATCAACGCCTGGAAAAGGCTGCGGCTTTGGCTCCCATATTGCGTGGTTTTTGCAGCAGTCAGCAAAAAATGATTGGTCATTTTACTGACGACGACCGAGTGTTACAATACATAAATTCAAATGATTTGGATCGGTTGGCTCCTATGGGTACCAGTTGTCCCGATCACTTTCTTCGTACCAAGATCAGTCCTTTAGTTTTGGATTTAGAAACCAGTACAGATTTAAATGATGTGAGTGCTATTAAAGAAATTCTGGCTCCGCAATTTGAGGCGTACAGAAAGATGTACCAGGATTATTACAATACCAGCAAACATCCAAACAGTCCCGCCATTCGCGATGCCAACCCGGTGGTGATCATCTATCGTGGTGTGGGTATGTTCACCTTCTCAAAAGACAAGCAGACAGCACGTGTAGCTTCTGAATTTTATATAAATGCTATTAATGTTATGCGTGGTGCAGAGGCAATTTCTGAGTATACCTCGTTGCCCCGCCAGGAAGCTTTTAATATTGAGTATTGGTTATTGGAGGAGGCAAAATTGCAACGAATGCCAAAGCCAAAGTCCTTAAGCGGTCGTGTTGCTTTAATAACAGGCAGTGCCGGGGGTATTGGTAAGGCGATAGCTAAAAAGTTTGCAGAAGAAGGCGCATGTGTAATGATCAACGATATTAATACGGAGCGGATGGAAGGTGCCATGATTGAATTTCAAAAGCAATTTGGTCGCGATACGGCAGCATCTTCTTTGCTTGATGTTACCAGTGAGCAATCAATAGAGCAGGCTTTAAAAAATACCAATCTTGCTTTTGGGGGTGTTGATATTATTATTAACAATGCAGGCATCAGCATTTCAAAATCATTAACCGATCATACCATTGCCGACTGGGATAAGTTGTACGACATATTAGTGAAAGGCCAGTTTATGGTTTCGAGAGAAGGATTGAAAGTGATGCGTAAGCAAGGTTTTGGTGGCGACATGATAAACATCGTTTCAAAAAATTCTGTTGTTGCCGGACCTAACAATGCAGGTTATGGAAGCGCCAAGGCGGCACAAGCTCACCTTACCCGTTTGCTTGCTGCAGAATTAGGTGCCGATAAAATTCGTGTCAATTCGGTTAACCCCGATGCCGTCATTTCTGACTCAAATATTTGGGCAGGAGGCTGGGCCGAAGGCAGGGCCAAAGCATACGGTGTTACGGTGGAGGAACTGCCTGCTTACTATGCCAAACGTACTTTAATGAACGAGGTTATTTTGCCAGACGATATAGCCAATGCATGTTTTGCTCTGGTAGGAGGGTTGCTTAATAAATCAACCGGTAATACCATTAATGTGGATGGCGGAATAGCAGCGGGGTTTTTAAGATAAATTAATTTTTAGAAATGGAACCACAACGACACGGAGGCACAGCGATAACACAGCGTAAATCTCTGTGATCCTCCCTGTCGTTGTGTCGCTGTGGTTCAACTTAAACCAAACCAATGCATCGTATCGCTTTTAAAATGCAATTATTTGCAGGTTTTGAAGAAGAATACAAGAAGCGGCACAATGAGCTTTGGCCTGGGCTGCAGCAATTACTGAAGGACAATGGCATAAGCGATTACTCTATTTTTTTGGACCCGGAGACCAACAATTTGTTTGGTGTTTTAAAAGCAGCAGACCCAGCCAAACTGGACAACTTACCTGCACACCCCGTTATGCAAAAGTGGTGGAAATATATGGGTGAAATAATGGAGTCGAACCCTGATCATTCGCCTGTGCAGGTGCCATTGAAAGAAGTATTTTATTTACCATAATTTATAATAACGCTTGTCATGATAAATAAATACGAGGTTGAAGAAGCGAACGATCAGCAATTAAAATCACATAAAAGAAACTTAGCGTTCGTTTCTGATGGTGTTGAATATATTGAAGAGGTACTACAGAAATTAATGGATTTCCAGGTGGCTATACCAAGCTGGGCATTGGGTACCGGTGGTACACGCTTTGGTCGCTTTGCAGGCGGTGGCGAGCCCCGCAGCCTTGAAGAAAAGATTGAAGATGTTGGCCTGCTTCATCAGCTCAATCAATCGAGTGGCGCCATATCATTACACATTCCATGGGACATTCCCCAGAACCCATCATCAATAAAGGCATTAGCTGCACAGCATGGTTTGCGCTTCGATGCGGTTAAC
>JANPPB010000450.1:0-3636 GCA_031428295.1 Segetibacter sp.
ACCGGCGATAAAATTATACACAGAATTTGGGATTTTCATGATGGCTCACCCCTCGTAAACGACCGTGTTGATCCCTCGCATACATTTCCTCATGCCGGCACCTACGAGGTTTGCCTGACCATTAAAACAGATAAAGGATGCGAAAGCAGAATATGCAAGGCAATAGTGATTAAAACTGTTGAACCGGTAACCTGTACGGCTAAGTTTAATGCTGGCCCGGTTCCGTCCACTTCTACGCTTCCTCCTTTTTCATTTGCATTCAATAGTTCCACATCAGAGGTTACATCAGGCGATAAAATCATACACCGAATTTGGAATTTTAACGATGGCTCACCCCTTGTAAACGATCGTGTTGATCCCTCACATACTTTTCCTCAGGCAGGCACGTATGAAGTTTGCCTGACCATTAAAACGGACAAAGGATGCGAAAGCAGAATATGTAAGGCAATTGTGGTTAAACCTCTTGACCCGGTAACCTGCATGGCTAAATTTAATGCCGAGCCGGTTCCGTCCACTTCCACACTTCCGCCTTTTTCGTTCCAATTCAACAGCTCATCTTCAGAGGTAACAACCGGCGATAAAATTATACACAGAATTTGGGATTTTCATGATGGCTCACCCCTCGTAAACGACCGTGTTGATCCCTCGCATTCATTTCCTCATGCAGGCACTTACGAGGTTTGTCTGATCATAAAAACAGATAAAGGATGCGAAAGCAGAATATGTAAGGCAATTGTGGTTAAACCTGTTGCCCCGGTAATCTGCATGGCTAAAATTAATGCTGAGCCGGTTCCGGCTAATTCCACGCTTCCTCCGTTTTCATTTGCATTCAACAGTTCCTCTTCAGAGGTTACTACAGGCGATAAAATCATTCACCGAATTTGGGATTTTCATGATGGCTCACCGCTTGTAAACGACCGTGTTGATCCATTGCATACATTTCCTCATGCAGGCACTTACGAGGTTTGTCTGATCATAAAAACAGATAAAGGATGCGAAAGCAGAATATGCAAGGCAATCGTAGTGCAACCTGTTACTGCGGTAACCTGTACGGCTAAGTTTAATTTTGAAAAACTGGCTTTAAACAAATTCCGTTTTAACGGCAATATGAATATGTTAGCCGCCAATGATTATGTAACAGCTAGAAAGTGGGATTTTCATGATGGTACAACAAGTACGGAGGTTTCGCCTTTACACGAATTTGTAAAGCCCGGTAATTATGAAGTATGCCTGACCATTAAAACAGCTAAAGGTTGTGAAAGCCATTTTTGCACATTGATCAAAGTGGAAGAAATGCCGATGTCGGCAAACGACTATGTAAAAATTATTTCGCTGTATCCTTCACCGGTAAGAGAAAATTTAAAGGCAGTTGTTTATAGTAAGTTAAATAATATAACCGGGAGTATTTCTATCATCAACTTGTATGGTTCAGTACAATATACCCGGCGGGTTGTATTGCTTCAGGGATATAATTCATTCACCCTACCGGTATTTTCTTTAATGCCAGGCTCTTACTTTTTTAAAGTAAAAACGCAGTTTGGAACATTAAGTAAGTCTTTTTACAAAATGTGATTCATATTTGAATTAAAGGAATACTTATTTTAACAGAAAGCATATTTGTGCACTTCTATTCCTAAAATTTAATCAGGTTACAAATCAACCAGCCTTTGGATAATCAAAAAACCAAAACTCTTTATTAGCTGTTTCAAATTCGCTCCAGGTTTTTATATCAGCTTTTACAGCAAAAATGCCACATGTGGGCATATCATCAATTCGGGTAGTGGTAAGTGAATTTGCAAAATCAGAAATGCCCGGATTATGAGAAAACAATGCAACACTTTTTACGTGATCTGGTAAGTGGGAGACAACCCGGTAAAAAGCACCTGCATGAGCATCATATAAATTCTCTTCCTGCACAATGTGTTTAGCTTTAACGTCGTAAACTTCTGCAAAGCAGGTAGCCGTAGTGAAGGCACGCTTGGCAGTACTGCTTACAAAAAGATCAATCTTAATTTTCTTTTTTAATAATCTCTTAGCCATTATTGGGGCATCCTTATTTCCCCGCTCGTTTAATGGACGGTCTTTATCATCCATATTTATAAAGTCCCAACTACTTTTGGCATGACGTACTATAAGAAGCTGTTTCATAAATCCTTTTATTTATGTGTTAGCCAATTAAAAAATTGCGCCCCGGTATCAATAACCTCTCACATTCTTTCCTTCCATATAATTCATGAAAGCTTTATTAACTACCTTATTACCACCGGGGGTTGGGTAGTTGCCCGTAAAGTACCAGTCGCCGGTATTGGTAGGGCAACTTTCATGCAGGTCTTCAATAGTTTGATAAATTACCTGCACCGGTGTTTCAAGGCCTGCAGGTGTTATCAATTGAGCAATTTTATCTGAGATTTCTTCGGTGGTAAAAGGTTTGTAAACCTGCCGCACCACATTCTGGGTATGCAGCTCATTGGTGCGTGCCAACTCCTTACATTTTGCATACAGTTCATCCAGGAGACTTTCCATGTCACGCTCTTTCAACAATGCAATGGCTGCTTTAAAGGCTATAAAATCACCCAGTTTGCTCATGTCAATTCCATAGCAATCAGGATAACGAATTTGCGGGGCTGAAGAAACAACAATTATTTTTTTTGGCGAGAGCCTTGCCAACATGCGGATAATGCTTTCTTTAAGCGTGGTGCCACGAACAATTGAATCATCAATCACCACCAGGGTATCCTCGCCGTTGCGTACAGTGCCATACGTTATATCGTACACGTGCTGCACCATCTCGTTACGATTGGAATCCTGCGTAATAAATGTTCTCAGCTTCACATCTTTAATTGCAATTTTTTCCTGGCGGATTTTGCGGTTAATGATGGCAGATAATTTTTCATCGTTAATCTCATTTCCCCAGCTTAGAATTCGTTGAACCTTGGTTTGATTCAGATAATCTTCCATACCCTTGCACAAACCAATATAAGCTACTTCAGCAGTGTTGGGTATATAACTAAAGATGGTGTTTTTAAGATCGTAATTAATCGATTCCAGTACCGGTACACTCAGGTGGTGACCTAACGCAATCCGTTCCCTGTAAATCTTTTCGTCGCTACCGCGACTAAAATATATTCTTTCAAAACTGCATGCCCTTCTTTCTGTAGCCTCTAAAACTTGTTGAATGGAGTAGGAGCCATCGTTTTTAACGATCAATGCATTGCCCGGCATTAACTCCAGCACTTCGTTTTCGCCAACATTAAATGTGGTGCGTATAGCTGCTCTTTCACTTGCTGCAACTATCACTTCATCATCAATGTAATAATAGGCAGGGCGAATTCCATGTGCATCTCTCAATACAAAACTATCCCCACTACCTATTAAACCACCAACGGTAAAACCGCCATCAAATAACGAAGCTGCCTTTTTTAAAACTGCGGGCAGGTCCAGGTTATTGGGATCTTGTTCATCCAACTTTACCAGAAAATGGTGGATGACTTCCAGCATAGCAGCCAGATCGCTTTGCTTTGAAAAATCGCCGGATTTAAAGTTGATAAGATCAAAAAGTTCGTCGGTATTTACCAGGTTGAAGTTGCCGGCAAGTGCCAGGTTTCGTGCCGGTATAGTATCTCTTTTGATAAATGG
>JANPPB010000451.1:0-2872 GCA_031428295.1 Segetibacter sp.
CATCTTTACCAGAGACCACAATTTCTTCAGTCTTCATCAGGTATTCAATTTTCTTACCACTGTATGCCTTGTCCGGTATAATAGTTTCGAACCGGGCCAGGGTAGCCTGATCATCTGCCTTTAGCATACCTTCTTTGTACACAAGGTTTTCCAGGTAAGGAACTTCGTAATAACCTTCGCTGTAAAAGGTAAAAGCATTTAACAGGTCGGGGTTAATATCGAAAGTTTCGGCGATACCGGTTTGCCGGGGTATAAAGGTTACCCGCAGGTTTTCTTCTTTCTCTTTTACTTGAGCCTTGCCGGGTAATAATTTGCCTATAAAACTTTTATCTCCACGGTTATAATCGGGGTGCGACACAAAGCGAAAAACCCATCTGTTGCTGCTGGGTTCTACTGTTTTGCCCTGCTTTCGGTATTCTCTTAATACTTCGTAAAACTGCTTGATAGATTCTTGTATAATAAGACCGAAGATGCCCTTTTTATTATTCATAAAATGGCTGTAATCCTCGGTGTTGAAGCAAATAATGTACTCATGATAGAACACTACCCGGTTGGCAAAAGATAACTGGCTAATGGAATCGTAAAATTTTTCGAGAATGTATTTGTATACATCATCAGGAGTAAGGTTGTTTACTGCTGCTGTTAGCAACTCCGGCTCCTTTTTTAAAAACCAGTCGTGCAAACCCATTCGCTGCCAGATAGACGGCTTCGCTTTCATGCTTAAATTATTTATAAATCATTGTTCCCAAAAACGCTACTCCTCTTTTGCCTGCTTGTCTTTCTTTTTTCCAAATATCTTATTCAACAATTTACCCAGCCCTTTTCTTTCCTTAATTTTTTCCTCATCTTTTTTTACAGGTACAGGTTGCTTTTTAACGATTTCTTTTTCAGTTATTGTTGTTGCACCGGATGTGTCGGTACTGTCATCATCTATTACATTGTAGATAAAACCACCATATTTTTCACGATGAATATTATTATCTTTCCAAATGCTGTCGCTGGTAGAATTGAGCACAATTTTATCGCCCAAAGATGTTGGAATGTTATTTGATTTTGCATCTATTGTATCCCATATTGCTCCTCCATCCAACGAATAAATAAAATTGTTTTTTGCAACATCGAAGTACAGGTTTAAATCGGGGTAATAGTAAAATTCGAGCTGCTTTGCTTTCTTTTCGGCGCAGCCTGCAAAAAGCATTACACCAATTATGCTCAACACTTTAAATACTGCAGGAAAGTTCATGAGTAAAAGAAATATTTATGTATAGCATTCAAAGACCATTCCAAGGAATGCCTGCAAACGAGTTTATACATGTAAAATTTTAAAGGGCAGGCATAACGAAGATAAGGGCATACAGTAAGGTTGACAGGAGAAAAATGGTCCTGCCTGATTAACCTACAACCAACCGGAACGCCTGAAGAAAAAGTTGAGCATAATGCAAAGTGAAAAAGTAACAATCAATACTAATTTAGAAATAATAAGCCTGCATGCGATTTAGAAAACCATATTTCATCTTCTTTTATTTAATGTTGGGTCCCTGGTTGTTGTTACAACAATTTGGTTGTGCAAAGGATTATAGTTTTGAAGGTGCAGATACTTTACAAAAAAAGGATTCTATTATACCTCCGGTCATTATCGGGCTACCGGGTTGTTTGCTTTGCAAAGAAACTGATGCACTCACCATTGGTAAATGGAGTTTTAAAAATGGCAATACTTATGCCTGCGGAGGAACAGACAATGCTGGCTTTATCGGAACAAATACAACTTTCACTTTTTTTGGACCCTCGGCCTGTTCAACAGATACCGGCGTTGTGATGACAGTTTATTTACCCATAGCATTCAATGAAGACCGGTTTAATGTGGTAGCCTCGCAGGCAGCTTTTTATTATTATGACCACAATGGAACAAAAGACATTTTCTTAAGCCGCTCAGCAGCTTTGTTTACGCTTACTGTTCAGAGCTACATACATGCAACCCGGGTAGCTACCGGCATTTTTAAGGGTACCGTTTTTAAGCCAAATGGCGACACGAGTTTTATAAGAGATGGCAGGTTTAAAGTGAAACTAAAGTAGATGTTGTCTAAAATTTTCTTTAAGTGTTGAACCACAGAGACACTTACGACACGGAGAATACACAGAGATTTTCTTTATGATTTTCTTCTTTCTGTGGTTCCATTTTGTAAAATCATACAGTTCGTTTGGTAAAAATATCACACACGAATTTGCCCGTTGCCTTTAATAATCCATTTTTCGGTTACCAATTTTTCGAGTGCAAATGGCCCACGGGCATGCAGCTTTTGTGTACTGATGCCAATCTCTGCACCCAGCCCAAATTCTTCACCATCAGTAAACCGCGTACTAGCATTTGAATACACTGCGGCAGCATCCACTTCCTGTAAAAACCTTTTACATTGCTTTGTATTTTTTGATACAATAGCCTCGGAGTGTTTGGTTGAATATTGCCTGATATGTGCCAATGCTTCATCAATATTCTTAACTACTTTAATGGCACACTTTAAACTAAGAAATTCCCGTCCGAAATCCTCTGGTTGCGACTGAGTCAACTGATCGTAACCTTTTAATAACTTATAAGCCTTTGGGTCAGCAACTATTTCAACACGGGCTTGCTGCATGGGTTGTTGCAGCCTCTGTAAAAAAGCCGGGGCTATTGCCTGATCCACCAATATGGTATCAACAGCGTTGCACACGGCAGGCCTGGATATTTTAGCATTCACTACAATACTGACTGCCTTGTTTAAATCGGCCTCCTGCTCAATATAAATATGGCAAACCCCTGCACCGGTTTCAATTACAGGCACAAGACTGTTGGTACGAACGTATTTAATGAGACTTTCGGAACCACGGGGAATAA
>JANPPB010000452.1:0-3890 GCA_031428295.1 Segetibacter sp.
TTAATGATCACCCTGCTTGTTGCAAGCACTGTTACTCAGGCGCAGTCAAAAGATTCCGCTCATCTTCAACATAAAAACGAAAAATCTGAAATGAAGCAAGCTGACCAACATAGGCTGCAAATGGAAAAAGAACAATTACAGGCAAAGCCCGAAATAATACATTCAGAGAAAATGAGTGGCAAACAAACAAATAAAAAACTTTACTGTAAAACCAGGAAAGGCAAAAAAACCTAAAACATATAGATACAGAATCAAAAAGTCCCGGAAAAAACCGGGACTTTTTATTATCACCTCATCACACTTCAATTATTTTTTATTTTCTACAAACATTCCTGAAAACCTTTTTTGATCAAGCTTAATAAATAAGGGCTCCAATTGTTGTTGTGTACGCAGTTGGCGCTCCTCCATTTGTGCCTGTGCTGCAGAAGCCCTGAACGAACCTGTCTGCACATATTTTAATGCACTGGCAAGCGAAGGTTCTGCTGTGTTACCCCAATCGTAAATTACACCGTCCGGAGATTTTTTATCAGGCCCAAACCCATTGTAAAAATCTGCGTTCCCAACACTATTTACCGTCTTGAAAGAAATGGGGTAAATAGATACATTGAAAATATTAATCGGAAAAAATCCGACTGGCTTACCATAAGTAGAATCACCTATTAGCTTAACGTCCATATAAGGTTTCAAATTATTGATCAGCAATTCGCTGGCAGATGCCGATGACTTACTAACGATAAAGAATACCCTGGTTAAGCCCAACCCACCGGTGTTGCTAAACTTTTGAGTGTTGTTTGTTTCAGAAAAAGAAGTGTTAGAAAAGCCGCTTTTTTGTTTTAACAATGGAAAGTTTCCATTCTGCAAATTTTTATTAAAAACGTACTTATACATTACCTGGTTGTTAGCCGAAGCGGGGGCAATCAAGTCTGCCAGAGCATCCTGCGTTTTTGTAGACCCACCCGGATTGTACCTCAGGTCAACTACCAGGTCGTTGATACCATCTGCTTTAAACGAATTAAAAGCGTTGGTTAATTCTACTCTTGATGGCTCGCCAAAAAACTGGTTAAAAACAAGATAACCCACCTTCTTTGTAGCAACCGGAATAATGCTTTGGTGTAGTACTGAGTTAGAAACAAAACTGGTTTTACTAAGGTTACTGGTTACAGCAGAACCATCGGGCTTTACAAACTCAAACGATGCGCTTTTAGTACCACCAAAGAAAACTTCATTTAAGACTTTAGCACCTGCCTGGTCGTAACTAATAGTAGTACCATCAATTTTATTGATGTACCACCCCCTTTTTACACCTGCTGCTCCCGAGGTTGATTTATCGTACACGTAGCTAACATACCAATGTACTGAATCAATTGGGTCAACCTTGTCGGCAGCCGCCGCTTTTATAAAAAAACCAAGGCTTACGTTCTCCCCTGATTGTAATCCAGCGGAGGTCTCCTTGCTGGCTACAAAACTAAACCGATCAAGCGGCTGCAATTTTTTAATACCATTCATCACGGCTGAGCCTGCTTCCAGCAATGTAGTTCCCTGATATTGCCTTGGGTTAAACTGGTCGTAAGCCGGAATAACATCCTGCCACAGGTATACTTCTTTTGAGTACAAGTACACTGAATCTTTCAGCAGATCAATCTGCGATGCAGTGGTGGGTGTGGTAGGGGTAGTTGGTGTAGCAACCGTTTCGTTAAGCTCTTTTTTACAAGCCGATAAAATCAATATGGCTACACAGCAAATGGAGAAGATTGTTTTTTTCATGTGTGGTTATATGAATGTAATTAACGTTGTAAACACTTTGTACAGATTTAAGGTTCTGCCAATATTGATGAAATTATTTCAATTTTAGACTTGTTTTAAGAATTTGATGAAATAGTTAAGAAATTGTGAGCGTATAGGGTAGTGAGTGAAATACCCGGATCGGTGTATTTTTGATCCATAAAAATTTTCATGGAAATCAATTCTTACATAGATCATACCATACTAAAACCAACGACGTTAGTTAGCGATGTTGAGAAAATTTGCAACGAAGCGATGACTTATCAGTTTGCGGCAGTCTGCATCCCACCCACATTTGTAAAATTTGTTAAACATCAATTACTGGATACACCTGTTAAAGTAGCTACAGTAATTGGTTTTCCCTTTGGTTACAGTGCAGTTGAAGCAAAGCTGGCAGAAATATTGCTTGCCATGGTTGATGGTGCAGATGAGCTGGATGTTGTAGTAAATTTTATGGCAATCAAAAACAACGATTGGAACTATGTAGCAAACGAAATCAATCATTTGATGCCGGTGATTAAATCGAACGGAAAGGTTATTAAAGTGATTATAGAAAGCGGTGTTTTAACAGACGACGAAATAATTAAATGCTGTACACTATATGGTGCAGCCGGTGTTGATTATGTAAAAACATCCACAGGATATGCAGAAAAAGGAGCAACAGTGGAAGCAGTGCAATTGATGCGAAAACATTTGCCTGCACATATAAAAATTAAAGCTTCAGGGGGAATAAGAGATTACGGTTTTGCTGAGGAGTTAATTAATGCCGGCGCATCAAGGTTGGGATGCAGTGCAGGTGTTTCAATCATTAATCAAAGCAAGGATCGAGCAGGGAGCGATTATTAGCTTTCAGAATACGGTTGTAAAACTGACACAGGTTATTTAAGTATTGAATCGAAATAAAAAACACAAATGAAAATTATTATTGCCCTATTGTTTTCTGTAACTACTCTGGCTGCCGCTTCGCAGCAAATGATGATCACCGATTCTATCGGTTCCATTGCAGTAAGAAAAGATATCAGGCTTGATGTATTGGCTGCAAAACAAGCAGAAATTAATAAGAAGGCAGTATTGATGAATATTACTCATGCCAGCGGTTACCGCATCCAGATCATCAATACGCAAAGCCGCGATGAGGCCAATACTATTAAAGCAGAAATGCTGCGCCGCTTTCCAGAGCAAAAGACTTACCTGCTTTATAAATCGCCCAATTTTAAAGTAAGAGTGGGTAATTTTTTAACACAGCGTGAAGCTGAACCGATAAGAAAAATGATAGCTGCCCTTTATCCTAACCGCAGTATTTATCTAATAGCTGACCGGGTTGAATTCAGGCCCATTGATGAAGAATCATTTGATATTGAATAAAGCCCTTTTCTTTGCAGGGTATATCATCTACCTATGCTTATTGATACAATTAAAAGCCTTGCACAGCAGTACCATCAGGAGTTTGTAGGTATTCGCAGGCACTTGCATGCACATCCCGAATTAAGTTACCAGGAGTTTGAAACCTCGAAGTTTATACAAAGCAAACTTGCTGAATGGAACATACCTTTTAAAGTAATTGCTACCACCGGTGTTGTGGGTATAATTGAAGGTAAAAATCCATCGGGCAGAGTAATGGCGTTACGTGCCGACATGGATGCACTGCCCATAAACGAAGAAAATAACATTGAGTACCGGTCGGTTACTGATGGCGTAATGCATGCCTGTGGTCACGATGTACACACAACATGTTTGTTGGGTGCAGCAAAAATTTTACAGCAAACAAAAGCCGATTGGGAAGGCACAGTCAAATTAATTTTTCAACCGGGCGAAGAAAGAAACCCGGGTGGTGCCAGTTATATGATCAGGGACGGCGCTTTGGAAAATCCCAGGCCCCAGGGCATTTTTGGTTTGCATGTACACCCCGGTTTAGACTTTGGTAAACTTAGTTTTAGAAAGGGCCGTGTTATGGCAAGCGCTGATGAAATTTTTATTACCATCAAAAGTAAAGGTGGTCATGCTGCTGCGCCGCATTTAACTGCCGATACTATCCTAATTGCCTCCACCCTTATTGTAAGCCTACAGCAAATCATTAGTCGCAACAACAATCCAATTTCTCCCTCGGT
>JANPPB010000453.1:0-4753 GCA_031428295.1 Segetibacter sp.
GGTGATTTGTTGTATGGTATTTGGAGAAATCATTAATTGTTATAAAAGATAAAGATCGTGAAGTATTATAAATATGAATTGCCTTAAAAATAAGCCAGATGGTAAATGACCTGGCATAATGTTTATGATTTTGTATATATATCTGACAAGTATAATATTTCCATTTCATTAAGAAAAATAATGAGAGATTCATAAATCAGTTTTAACCGACTTCCCAATATTTGAGAGAGTGTGATAACGGTAACAAAATTTCTAATCTAAAGTTTTTAATGGAACAATAAGCTTTAGTTGATGTTACTTATTGCTTTAAATTCGGAAAATTAATGATTTACTTGACTGCTTTTAATTGGAGTCTACCTAATTGTATTAAAACTTAACTCGTTAAACGAACCACGAAAAATATGAGAAGTCATTGCAATATGAATGGACCTCCCACAATTATTTGAGGGGCTTCGATTTTTGCATTGGCATATTGTAGGATGGAGAATGTGTTTATATTCTAATAATTTCATTTATCAGGCTTTGTAGATTTAGTTCCCCTTTCTTAATTCTAATTGAAAGCTCCTGCATATATATCATCCAGTATATGTAGTAATTATATAATATATGTACGTCTAAACCAGATTTATCTCAACTTTAATTCATTTTTTTTTAAAAGGCTTAACTATTGCAATACATCATTAAACCTTTTCTCAGAGAATTTTATTTTGTATATTAATCATGATTGCCTAACAATAAGAAACCAGTGAGTATCAGAAAAGACATCAAAGACAATGAATTGATTATGCTTGTGCAACAGAAGGATATGGTTGCTTACGAGTTTTTATACGATAGGTATGCACCTATGCTTTATGGTTTAATCTGCAAATTAGTAAAGGACCAATGGCTGGCAGAAGAAATTCTTAAAAAATCGTTTGCTCAAATTTGGAAACAAATGGCAACTGTACACCCTGCTACATGCAGACTGTTTATTTGGATGCATAATATTACCCGCAATATTGCTTTGGAAGAAATAAGCAAAACGCTTCAACAAGAAAACTATCGCCATCAGCCTGCAAGTGCAGCCGCATTTGGCGCAATAATGTTGTCGTAATACAAATGCTTCTAAGTTCTACTCTTAAACCATTTTAAGTTTATAGGCCTAATTAAGCACCTCGTACACCATTACGGGATTGGCCTTATTTTTAAGGATCAGGTCGCCTACTTTATTAAAGTTGAAAGACTCTTTCACTTTTTCGTAAGCTATTTCGGCAATCATAATTTGACCTTCTTTTGCTGCGGTTTGCAAACGTTGCGCTGTATTAACCACATCCCCAATAACAGTGTAATCCAGCCGCTTTAAATTTTCAGAACCAATATTGCCAGAAATCACTTCTCCTGAGTTGATACCTATAGCAACTTTTGGAAAAAAGGGCAGTTCGCCCGGGTTTTGATTTAAATCCTCAATTTGCTTTCTAACATCTAAACTTGCATCAATGGCACGGTCCAGGTGAAACTCTCCTTTGAATACAGCCATCACTGCATCGCCTATAAATTTATCTATATAGCCACCATGGGCTATGATGCCTTTAACCATTACATCAAAATACCGGTTTAACAATTTAACCACCTGGTCGGCAGGTTCTTTTTCGGTAAGTGCAGTAAAACTGCAAATGTCAATAAAAACAATGGTGGCAATTATTGTTTCATTCTTTAACAGGCTTGCTTCAAACTCCTGACCATTCATAAAATTCAATACGTTTTCATCAACGTACATTTTTAAAATATTGTTTTCTTTTATGGCCTTTAGCGTTTCTTTTAACTGGTTAACATGTTTAAGCGTTTTTTCGATTGTCAGTTCCAGGTCGTCAAAGTTGACTGGTTTAACAACAAAGTCAAAAGCACCACGGTTCATAGCGGTTCTTATGTTGTCCATATCGCCATAGGCAGAAACCATTACTGTTTTTATTAAGGGATTGGACGCTGTAAGTTTGGCCAGCAGGTTTAGCCCATCCAGTTCGGGCATATTGATATCGCTTAACACAATTGCTATGTCAGGATTTTCCTGAATTTTTTGCAGAGCTTCTTTACCGTTAAGTGCAAAAACAAACTCGTATTTATTTTCTCTGATCTGCTTTCTGAATTTTTGTTTGATCAACATTTCAAGATCAACCTCATCATCAGCAACTAAAATTTTAGCCATCATTTTTTTAGATTTTGAGTTTCTCTTTTAAATGAAGAAAATCAATGGGTTTAGTAAGAAAATCATCTGCCCCTAATTGCATCGCATTATTGTAGTTTTCAGCATCGCCGTAAGCGGTTACCATCATTACAACAGGAGGCGGGGTTTTATATTGGTGCTTAATATATTTTAATAGTTCAAGGCCACTCATGCCGGGCATATTTATATCCGATAAAATAAGCACTGCTTCATGGTTGTGGTCAATCATATAATTCATTGCTTCTTCGCCGGACGAAGCAAAAGCAAAATTCACTTTTTTTGCCCTGATCTCTTTCCTGAACCGTTGCTCAAATAATGTTTGCATATCCTTTTCATCATCTACAACTAAAATATTCATAAATCGTACGTATTGATTGTATTCTTAAAATAGTTAAAGAGTCTTATTAATTGCAATGAAGCTATCATCGGATTTTACCTTGTTTCTCTGCTATTGCGCCTTAATTATAGTAAAGTACACATAAATAAAATTTTAGCACTTACGTAAGTTACTAAACAGCTTTGCTGATGGGTAGTACAATTATAAACTCGGCGTATTCTCCCTCCTTTGTATCTACCGTCATTTTACCGTTATGTCCTTTATAAATTATATCGTAGCTAAGCGATAAGCCCAGACCTGTTCCTTCACCCGATGGTTTGGTTGTAAAAAATGGCTGGTATATTTTATCCAAAACCTTTTGGGGAATACCCATGCCATTGTCTTTAACACTAATCCAAATAATATCCTCTCCTTCATCGCCTCCATTCTTAACCAATTTGGTAATAACCGTAACTGTAGGCTCGTAAGAAGCGTTTGATTGCGAAGCAGCTTTCTTTTTTGCCGAAACTGAATAAAAAGCGTTGGTATACAGGTTTAGAAAAACCCGCCCGAGGTCCTGCGGAATTATGTAAACCAACCCAATATTTTCATCATAATGAGTAACCATGGTAGCGTTGAAATTTTTGTCTTTAGCCCGCAAACCATGATAGCTCAGCCGCAGGTATTCATCGGCTAACGAATTGAGGTCGGTTGCTTCTTTAATACCGGTACTGCTTCGTGAATGTTGAAGCATTCCTTTTACAATTGCATCGGCTCTTTTACCATGATGCGATATTTTGTACAGGTTCTTTTCTATATCCTCTGCAATTTCAATAACAGCTTCAGTATTACCCGCTTTTAATTCTTCTTTCATTTCGGCAATCAGCTCTACACTTACTTCCGAAAAATTATTTACAAAGTTTAAAGGGTTTTGAATTTCGTGTGCTATACCGGCAGTAAGTTCGCCCAGCGAAGCCATTTTTTCGGCCTGTATCAATTGTTTTTGTGTAGACTTAAGCTCAACCAAGGTAGTTTCAAGCTCTTCATTTTGTCTGGTAATTTCGTTGGTTCGTAAGGCTACCAAACTTTCGAGCTGCAATTTTTGTTCTTCAATTATTCGATTTCTTGCTTCTTCTACCAGTCGCTTTTGCTTTTCTGTTTCCTGTGCTTTTCTTTCTTTACTGGCCAGCCAAATCATTGCCGTCATCCATGTTATGGCTATTGCTTTGGCCAGGTCAAAATAGTTATCAATTTTTTCATAAATTTTTGGAAACAAGGTTTCGAACCATGCTGTAAGAAAAAGCAATATCATTAATGGTATCAGACCCACCATAAGTTTACGTGCAGGCTGAAAAATTTCTAATTGAAATGTTATAGCAATCAAAATAGCTTCAACAAGTTGCCAAATCCATACTGTAAGATGATCAACTCTAAAAAAGATTTCCAACACCATTAAAATAAGTGCGGCAAAAAACGAGTAGTTTAACAATTTTTCCCATTCAGGATTGGGGGAGAAGTTTTTCAGCGTTTTTCGCAGGTACCTGAGGTAAGACAACACAATAATGGCCTCTACATTCATAACAGTTTAGTAAGGTGATATTAAAGTTATGGCAATCAGTAGTAAGCAGGTAAATATCACAATATATATTTTCAAATATGAAATATAGATTGGTGCCAGACAACGTAATATGGTACCCCTCATCATTTATATTAAAGGTTGCCTAAGGGGTAGTTCAATGGTAAACTCAGTATACTCTCCTTCCATCGATTCAACCGTTAGCTCTCCGCCATGCGATTTTATTATATCGTAGCTTAATGATAAACCAAGGCCGGTACTTTGTTCTGTTGGCTTGGTAGTAAAAAACGGTTCGAATATTTTATCGAGTATCGAAGGTTTTATACCCAGCCCATTGTCTCTTATTTGTATGAGCACTTTATCGGGCAACTGTTGGGTGGTGGCGATAACCATTGGTTCATAAATATTGCCCAAACGGTTTTTTTTATCGGTAACCGAATAAAAAGCATTGGCACAAACATTCCTGCGGCTGTTAGTCCTAAAATAACGGACAACACCATGTGAGTGTGCAAAAGCATTTGCAGGTAAATTTTATGCTCTAATGTATTATTTTAAAATGAGTTTTTTGCCTGTTAAAAATCCATAACAGGTGGCAGCAGTAAGCATTAAACCACCAATTACGAAAGTGTGTGCTCACTTTTCAACTCCGCCTGCCTCCTTA
>JANPPB010000454.1:0-2476 GCA_031428295.1 Segetibacter sp.
CCTTGTATCCCGAGATGTCAAACTTGCCTGATAACTGGTTGATCAAGCTGACTGCCATCTCCATTTCACCTTTTTTTATTTCGGGTTTCTCAGGTAAATGGAGTTCCGAATGATCCCGTATCTCCTCCGCAAAGCGAATTTTATTTAAGACAATAACATCCTCTGAAGATCGGAGTATGGCCAGGCTTTCTTTGTTTCGCATAACAAAGGTGGCAATACCCACCTTACCTGTTTTCTTTAAAGCTTCGCGTAATAAGGCATAGGCTCGTGTACCGGATTTATCAGGCTCCAGGAAATAAGGCGTTTCAAAATAAATACTGTCTATTTCGGTCTCATCAACAAAGTCAGATATTTCGATGGTCTTTGTTTTTTTTGCATTGGCACTTTCAAAATCCTTATCGTCCAGAATTACATAGTTGTCGCCTGTTTTATACCCTTTTACAATATGCTCCCACGTTACCTCTTTACCACTTTTTTCGTTTACTCTTCTATATTTAATTTTTGAGTGATCACTTTTGTCGAGCATGTCAAGGCTTATTTCGCTCCGTTCGGTAGCACTATAAATCTTAACCGGTATATTAACCAACCCAAATCCTATAGCTCCTGTCCAAATCGGTCTCATAATTAAAATTTTTTGTACAAAAAATTATTAAGGTGCCCACAAAGGTTTTTTTTGAAATAAATCAACAAGCATTTCATTTTATGTTACTCTATTTGTATAGCATTCTCTTTTGCGTCAATTTGTTTAATTAAATACATGATGGCAATGTCTGCATCTTCTTTTACAAACAGTATAGCAACCGCTTTTCCAATGCCACTGCCACCACCAGTTATCAGTGCTACTTTTCCTTCCAGTTTTCCACTTCCTTTTTCAGCAGGTCTGTCAGCTACGGGTAAAGGCGTCATATTTTTTTAAAAACCGGGCCTGCGTTGGGATTGTGGTTTTCGAATGGGTTTACTTTGAGCACCTTTTTGCATTCCACCTATTTACCTATGCCAGTAAAAGTATTATGCCGATGAGTATCATAACAAAAGGTATATTTTAAATTTATAAGCAACATTATTACGAGGAAAATCCTCTACATACAAATGTCATTCAAGTAAAGGTCGGTCATGGCAGAACTATCAAAGCCGTGAATCAAACACGCTGAAGAATAAGAAATATAGGAACCTTTAGGATGTAGCAACTTTATTTTATTGAATTTAAACTTATTGAAAGGATACCTGTTAGGAATTGGAATTTAAGCTACTGTTGAATAATTTTTTTAGCAAAAAATATTTAACACATGATGCTTGCAACTTAATTTGCTGTTCAATGGAATGATTTTACAGGCTTATTTTAAAACTTTTACTACTAAAAATTACAATATGAACACTTCCGCCGGCAATCCCATGTCTGCTTTTGGATCGGACATTAATGAAACCATCAGCTTTATGGCAGACAATTACTACAATCAAATATCATTTGCAGCGCCTGCAGACGATGATGACGATGACATTGATGAAGATGACGAGGATTTACCATTAAATGATGATTTAGAGGAAGATGCCGATGTTGTTCCCGATGAAATTCTAACTCCTGACGATGGTGAATTATTAGATGATGATCTAGGTTTAGATGAGGATGAGGATGAAGACGATGATTTAATTTAGAGATAAAAAAAGCAGCAATCTTTCATAGGAGAATTGCTGCTTTTTTTATTTGTTCTGGCTTTTAGTTTTGGCTTTTTTGAATGCCATATAAAGCTTCAATACCTGGTTTAAATAGCCATCTTGCTTTTCATAAGTATCATTTATTTTAAAACAGTTTATTCTCCTAAGCTATTAATTGCAAAAGGTTGTTATGGCTTCGGACCGCCTGACAACGGTATCGTAAATAGCTTTTCCAATGGTCCGCCCCCTCTCGCCGATTATTCTCGCCGCAGGCAAACCTGTTTCTTTACAGGCAGTTTGTATCAGTTCATCTTCTGCAGCTTCCATTTCAACAGCAATGGCTTGCAGGAAGGCTGCTCTTTGTTGGTCGTTACAGGTTTTATACAATTTAAATGCATCGGTGGCCAACACAACCGCCTCGTTAATTTCTTCCGCCGTTGCCTTACAAAAAATAAGCTGTCCCCGCTTATTTTTTGTAACACATTAAAAGTTGCAAATGTGCTGGTGCCTGTTGCTTAAAGATTGTTGCCGATGATATTTGTACCGTGTATGGTCATTATGCTACTGTATTAGTGAGTGTGCCAATGTTATCAATTAAAATACTAATGCTATCGCCGCTTTGTAATGTAAAAGAATTGGGCGGAACGATGCCGGTACCGGTCATTAAGAAAACGCCATGTTCAAAACTCATTTCCCTAAAAAGATAACTCACGAGGTCGGTGTGGGTTCTTTTCATTTGGCTGATTAAAATAGAATCGGTAAACATCATCACATCATTCCGTTGAATGTTGATGCTGATAGAGGTATCCGGCGAAATAGGGTT
>JANPPB010000455.1:0-1685 GCA_031428295.1 Segetibacter sp.
GTACAAATCTGATTGGATTTTTGCAAAAATGTTTTCCGTTCATATTTGCCTGCGTTGGCAGCACTATATCTTTGCCCCATGCTTACAATCAGTAATCGCGGCAAGCAAATGCCTGCCTCCCCTATCAGAAAATTGGTTCCTTATGCTGAAGCCGCCAAGAAAAAAGGAATAAAAGTGTATCATTTAAATATTGGCCAGCCCGATATTGAAACTCCGCCCATGATATTGAATGCGGTACGCAACAGCCATTTTAAAGTGCTGGAATACAGCCACAGCGCAGGCAACGAAAGCTATCGGAGAAGGTTGGTAGACTACTATGCTTCAGTTGGCATCTCAGTTAACTACAACCAAATAATTGTTACTACAGGCGGAAGTGAAGCCATCCAATTTGGATTTATGGCTTGCCTTGACCATGGTGACGAAGTAATTATACCCGAGCCTTTTTATGCAAACTACAATGGTTTTGCCGTTGCAGCCGGAGTGGGTGTAATACCTATTACTTCGCACATCAAAAATAGTTTTGCTTTACCCCCAATTGATGAATTTGAAAAAGTAATTACGCCCAAAACCAAGGCGATTGTGATATGTAACCCCAACAATCCAACAGGTTACTCGTACAGCAGGCAAGAAATGGAACAGTTGAGAGATTTAGTTTTGAAACACAACCTGTATTTATTTTCTGATGAAGCCTACCGTGAGTTTACATACGAAGACAAACAAGTGAGCGCCATGAACCTGGAGGGTATTGAGGATAACGTGATTTTGATGGACACAATAAGTAAACGCTATAGCGCCTGCGGCGGAAGGATAGGCGCTTTGGTTACCAAAAACCAATCTGTTTTGGATGCAGTAATGAAATTTGCCCAGGCAAGGTTGAGCCCTCCTGGTTTTGCGCAGATAGCAGGCGAAGCTGCAATCGATCTTCCTTCAAATTATTTTGATACTACTAAAGCCGAATATAAAAGCCGGCGCGATTTGATTGTAAAACGATTAAATGACATGGAAGACGTTTTTTGTCCAAACCCGGGCGGGGCATTTTATGCTATGGCCAGCTTACCAATTGACGACAGCGATGTGTTTTGCCAATGGCTTCTTGAAAGTTTTGACTACAAAGGAGGCACCGTAATGTTAGCACCCGCAACCGGTTTTTATGGTACTCCGGGCCTGGGTAAACATGAAGTAAGGCTTGCTTATGTACTAAACCTCGATGCTATAAATGCAGCCATGGACTGCCTGCAAGAAGCATTGAAAGTGTATCCGGGTAGAACAAATAAATAATTTAAGAATTCTGACGTAATGAAGATTATTGAAATCATACAACAACTTGAACAACTGGCTCCGCCATCGTACCAGGAAAGCTATGATAATGCAGGTTTGCTTACCGGAAATTTACAATGGGATTGTACAGGCATTGTTTGCACCCTCGATGCTACTGAAGCTGTAATATTGGAAGCGGCAGCCGCAGGTTGTAACCTTGTTGTTGCACATCATCCCATAATATTCTCGGGTATTAAAAAGTTAACGGGCAAAAATTATGTTGAGAGAACAGTTATTACTGCCATTAAAAACGACATAGCCATTTACGCTATCCATACCAACCTGGATAATGTTATAAAAGGAGTAAACTGCCGCATTGCCGATCAATTAGGTTTGATTAATCGTAAGTCGCTGGTTGAAAAACAAAA
>JANPPB010000456.1:0-2397 GCA_031428295.1 Segetibacter sp.
CTCATTACACTTAACTAAAATGGATTACAAAAGTAGGTTGGCCGCTTACTTAATAAGTGGGCATAGGAAGCTTATGAAGTTTTTTAAATAAAAAATGACCTGGGTTGCAGGTCATTTTTAGGATATTTTATTTTTAATTTGTGTCTTCCATTTACAGCTTAATGGCGTACATTTTGAGGGCCCTCATTAGATTTCAATTCTGGCTTAGGCATTAACACTTTACGGCTTAATTTAAATTTGCCTGTTTTAGGATCCAGACCTATCAGTTTAACCTTTACCACATCCCCTTCTTTTAAAACACCTTCCATAGTTTCAAGGCGCTTCCAGCTTATTTCGCTTATGTGCAATAAGCCTTGTTTACCTGGCATAAATTCTACAAAAGCACCAAATTCTTTAATTCCTTTCACCGTGGCTTCGTATACATCACCTACCTCGGGCATGGCAACGATACCTTTAATCCAGGCAACTGCCTTATCCAACCCTTCTTTCTGTGCTGAGAAAATACTTACTTCACCCACATTACCAACTTCTTCAAGATTGATGGTTGTACCGGTTTCGCGTTGAATTTCCTGTATAACTTTTCCACCGGGCCCTATAATGGCACCAATAAATTCTTTATCAACAAACAGCTTGTGCATACGTGGTGCATGTGGCTTAACCTCCTCACGGGCAGCAGGCATACAGGCATACATTGCATCCAATATATGTAAACGGCCCTGTTTAGCCTGGTTCAATGCTTCACGCATAACATCCATGCTTAAACCATCAACCTTAATATCCATTTGAACGCCACAAATACCATCGCGGGTACCGGTAACTTTAAAGTCCATATCACCTAAATGATCTTCGTCGCCCAATATATCGGTCAGGATAGCGTACTTACCATCTTCACGGGTAACAAGACCCATAGCCACCCCACTAACGTGTTTTGCTATAGGCACACCTGCATCCATTAAAGCCAGCGAACCTGCACAAACAGTTGCCATTGAAGACGAACCATTGCTTTCCAAAATGTCGCTAACTACTCTTACTGTATAAGCATAGTCTTTGCCGGGCATCATTTGCTTTAAACTACGCATGGCAAGGTTACCATGTCCAACTTCTCTTCTACCCACACCGCGCATCATTTTAACTTCGCCGGTTGAAAATGGGGGAAAATTGTAATGTAAAAAGAATTTTGTATAATCAGACTTGGCAGCACTTTCCAATAAAACTTCATCTAAGGGAGTACCAAAAGTAACGGTGGTAAGTGATTGGGTTTCGCCACGGGTAAACAATGCTGAACCGTGTGGTGTTGGCAATGGATCAACTTCCATTTCCAAACTACGAACATCGGACAGGCCTCTGCCATCCAAACGAATTCTATCATCCAGCATCATGTTGCGCACCTCTTCCCACTGAAGATCGGCGTAGTATTTTTTAGCCAGTTTCTTTTCAAAATCAGTTACTTCTTCACCCAGACTTTTAATGATTTCTTCTTTTAAGGCTGAAAAAGCACTGCTGCGCTCATGTTTAGAAACGCCACTTTTAGCTATAGCATATACTTTTTCCTTAGCAAAGTCATACACTTTTTTCTTTACCTCTTCGCTGCCTTCCGGCTTTCTGTAATCTCTTTTGCCGGTAACCCCTTTTTTCTCTCTTAATTCCTGTTGCGCTTTTATATGTAAACGTATAGCCTGGTGAGCAACTTCCAGTGCATTAACCAAATCTTCTTCTGAACATTCTTTTGCCTCACCTTCAACCATCATCAAATTCTTTTCGGTAGCAGCAATCATAAATTCGTAATCGGCTTCGGCCAACTGAGACCTGGTAGGGTTAACTACCAACTCACCATTTACCTTAGCAACTCTTACCTCGCTTAGCATTTCTTTAATGGGAATGTCTGAAACAGCCAAAGCGGCTGAAGCAGCAAGACACGCCAAAGAATCCGGTAAAACTTCGCTATCGCTTGAAATAAGACTTATTAAAACCTGTACATCACAAACATAATCTTCGGGAAATAGGGGACGCAGTGCACGATCGATTAACCTGCTGGTTAAAATTTCATAATCGTTCAAACGTGCTTCTCTCTTAAAAAAAGAACCGGGAATTCTACCTGCCGAAGCAAATTTTTCCTGGTAGTCAACTGATAATGGAAAGAAATCCTGTCCTTCTCTTGGTTCAGGATTGGCTACCACGGTAGCCATGATAATACAATTGCCCTGACGTACCGTAACAGCACCGTCGGCCTGGCGGGCCAATTTACCCGTTTCGAGAAAGACCTCGCGGCCTCCGCCCAAATCGAAGCTCACACTAATTGGTTGAGACAACATAATAGCAAGTTTAAGTTTCGAAAAAATGAAGACGAAGGCAGGAACTGATCAATACTTCACCCTTTCGGTTAATAATATGTTTATT
>JANPPB010000457.1:0-2640 GCA_031428295.1 Segetibacter sp.
TATAGGTGGCACCTACGGAGCCGGAGGACTTCAACCTCTGATCTTACTACAAACAGGATGCTCCTCCGGAGCAAAAAGCCATTTTTCATTTATGAAATATTCAAAATCAGAACCTCGCATATTTGTGTACACACGATAGGCAAGAGGCGGGGCAACGGCGCGACTGCAGGAAACGCCCAACAAGGGCGGAAAGGAACTACTGTACTTACCTATTAGGGAATCTAATAAATCAAATGAAAGATTTATAGAATGGCATAACGGGATTTATAGAGGGTAGTGAGGGATTGCCGTCAATAGGTGTTCGGAGAGCAATTATCAACAGAGTTTTTCAGATACAAAACGCAGTCTTGAATTTTCATCTGGCTTCATAGTCGCAGGCTACGGAGAGCCGGAATTTACCATCTATTTAAACCGGTAACTTTAGTAACTTTCGCTAAATTATGATTAATGAAAGCGATAGAAACATTTGCTGTTTTTGACAAGGAGGGAATAATGACTGTTGAAAATTCGCCGCTGCTAAAAAATAAGAAAGTGAAACTTCTTATTTTAATTGAAGAGGATGAAGAAAAAGATTTTCATTCTTTATCATCACATGGCTTGTCTAAAGCTTACTCTACTGACGAACCTGACTATGACCTGTCGTTAGTTAATGAACCCAATACTGATTATGCAGCCAGGTAATATTATTCTAATTGATCTTCCTCAATCTGATGGTAGCTACAAGCTTAGACCTGCTTTAATATTAAAATTGCTTCCTAAATACAATGATTTTTTGGTTTGCGGAATATCTACACAATTGCATCAGTCTATACAAGGTTTTGATGAAATACTTGATGAACACGAAACTTATTTTCCTGAAACAGGCTTACGTAAAACCTCGCTGATAAGGTTGGCTTTTTTTGCTGTTGTTTCAACAGAAAAAATATCTGGTAGTATTGGAAAAATACAACCTACAATGCTGAAAGATTTACTTCAAAGGTTAGCAACATTCATTGTTTCATAGCATTGGGCTTTTATCAATTCTGATCTTGTGTTCTTGGGTGCCGTCGTAGGTGTTGTCTCCTACGCCATGTGCTTTAGCCTTTGCTCTATGTTCAACAATGCCCACGGTTCAGTTGCAGGTGCTAATCCCGCAAGAGGCGGGACAACGGCGCGGCTGCAGGAAACACCAACAAGGGCAAAATGGACGATATACGAGCAGCATCCGGAGATGTAATAAAGTGAGACCCAAAAAAGATTAAGGGGGATTTTGATACAGGCTATATAAATAATGAGTATTCATCTGTTCCTTTTGTGGTTTTAACCCCCTTCTCTTCCCCACGGTACTTATAAGTTGCACCCTTGTGCTGCAACAATAAAAATCAGCCCGGTTAATTTTTGGTTGGCATAACTCCTCTTTAAGGGGCTGGGGAGTTATTGTATTGCTGTATCATCCCTAAAAAAAGGTAAATAATTGCAAAGGTTAAATAGAAAAGAAAAATTTATTGCCTTGTGAATACATAGTTTTAAGAAGTGAAAAATTTATTTCTATTATTTTGTTTGAGCGTCTTTTTCAGTCAGGTTAATGCGCAAATATGCGGTACTCCGGGATTAGACGGGCCTGAAAATATTTCAGGATCAATCAATACTTATTTTCCCCCATCAGATATTTCTACGCTGGCAGCAGGCGCAAAAACTATTAAGCTTGAAGCGGTTCCTCCAAACGATTTTTATGGAAATAATTTTGGAACTGAATCAATAAAAGCCGGTGATTTGTTGCTCATTATTCAAATGCAGGACGCTACGATCAATTATTCTGACAATTCATTTTATGGGGCTAACAATGCTGCCGCTGGTGCCGATGGACTGGGCGGTACCGGGTACACTAACATTGGTAATACCGGACGGTTTGAATATTTAATTGCTACCAATGCGGTTTCACTTACAGGAGGAACGCTCACATTTAAAGGAGCCGGGCCAGGAAGTGGAACAGTATATTCGTATGTTAACTCACCGGCAACTTCTGGTTCGGGCAAAAAAACCTTCCAGGTAGTGCGTGTTCCTCAATATTCCAACCTGGTATTGTCAAGTAATATTTCAACACCCCCTTTTAATGGAAAGTCTGGAGGAATAATAGCTTTTGATGTTTCAGGAAATATGAACTTTAATGGTTTTACTATTGACGCTTCTTCCAAAGGTTTTAGGGGAGGTTACGGGCTTATTGCGCCGTCGGGGGTTAATGTAAATAGTTTATATGTTACCTCATCAACCGACACACGATCTGTGGGAAAAGGTGAAGGAATAGCCGGCACGCCAAGATATATGTGGGATGGGTTTAACCAGGTTGACAATATGGATGAGGGATTGCCGGGAGGATCGTATGGAAAGGGAGCGCCGGGCAATGCAGGCGGTGGCGGTAACGATCATAATGCAGGCGGCGGGGGAGGTGGCAATGGTGGTACTGGCGGGGTAGGTGGCGATGGAACAAGTTTTGGAGGTTCGGGTGCGAGTGCTTATCCTAATGGAGGACGGCCCGGCTCTGTTTCTTATGATGGTATAAAGCCTGACATTACCAGGATAATTATGGGTGGCGGAGGTGGTGGCGGTGATGCGAACAATGCTTTATCTGGTGTAAAAGGTGGCGTGGGTGGTGGAATTATT
>JANPPB010000458.1:0-1576 GCA_031428295.1 Segetibacter sp.
TTGCACTTGAACTGCTGGAAGACAATATTTCAATGGTTCCTTTTTTAAAACTGGTAGCTAAAACCGACAACCCGCTTGAGGCTATAAAACTCATACAGGAGCAACCGGTTGACCTGGTGTTCCTCGACATACAAATGCCCGGACTTACCGGCCTGCAATTAATTAATAGTTTGCCCAACAAACCCATGTTTATACTGGTTACCGCCTACGAAAAATATGCATTGGAAGGTTATCACTTAAATGTGGTTGATTACCTGGTTAAGCCTGTTGCGCTGGACCGGTTTATACAAGCCTGCAATAAAGCAAGGGAATTGCATCAGCTAAAAAACAGGGTTTCAACATCAGCAACCGAAGACCCTGCTTATTTTTTTATTAATGTAGACTACAGCCATGTAAAAGTGAATTATGCTGATATTATGTGGGTGGAAGGTTTTAAAGATTACCTGAAAATTCATCTTAAAAGCACAGCCAATCCGCTGGTTGCCCGTATAAGTATGAAGAGTTTTGAAGAACTGTTGCCGGCAAGCAAATTTATCCGTATCCAAAAATCATACATCGTTTCAAAAAATTCTATTACTGCAGTTCGTAAAAACAGTGTTTTTATAGGAGCCCTTGAGCTACCCATTGGAGAGAATTATAAAGAGGCCGTAATTGCTTTATTAGGTAAGCAGCCAGATTAAACGGTTTCGTCGCAATATTTTGCCCATTGATCTGTTTTTGGATTTTTGTTCACATACCTGCTGATATATTTGTTCAACATTAAAAACATTAAATTAAATTTCTCATGAAACGTATTTTATTTAGCTCATTGGTTATTGGTGCAATTGCAGCTTCTGCCTTTGCTTTTAAACCTGCAAAAGTGTCTGCGGTTGCCGGAGACGAAAAATTAGAAGTAATGGCAGATGCCGCTTCAAAGTGGGTAGTAGACAAGTCGCACAGTAATGTAAAGTTTACAGTAACACACCTGGTTGTGTCTGCTGTTGATGGCAGCTTTAAAGTATTTGATGGCGGTATGGAACATTCAAAGGCCGATTATTCTGATGCTAAAATTAATTTTAGTGTGGATGTAGCATCAGTAAATACTGATAACGATATGCGTGACAAACACCTGAAAAGTGATGACTTTTTTAATGCAGAAAAGTTTCCTGCAATCAAATTTGAAAGCACCTCTTTTACTCCCGAAGGCGGCAATAAATACAAACTTGCCGGAAACCTTACCATCCGCGATGTAACCAAGCCGGTAGTTTTCGAAACTACTTATGGTGGTATTATTACCAACAGTGGAAAAACCAAAAGTGGTTTTAAAGCCAGAACAACCATCAATCGTTTTGACTACAACCTTAAATGGGACAGAGCTACTGAAGCCGGTGGACTGGTAGTAGGTAAAGAAGTTGAATTGATCGTAAATGTTGAGCTGAATAAAGCTTAATTACCAAATAGTTTGAAGAGAGAGCCGGGGCATTTGCTTCGGCTTTTTTAATTATAGTCATTGGGTCATTGGGTCATTGGTCATTAAGTCATTGGTCATTAGGTCATTGGTCATTAAGTCATTGGGTCATCTGCTGTTCGAATTGTA
>JANPPB010000459.1:0-11733 GCA_031428295.1 Segetibacter sp.
AATGCAGTTCGCTGGCTAAATCCTTATGAAACTCCTTACGATAAAAATGGTAAGTATACTGTAATTACCTCAGGTCAGCCACATGCTTTGCAGGAGTTATTAGAGAACAGTAACCAGCGCCAACAGTATAAAGGTGTTGGAAATGCTTTTGTTTCTTACAATGTTCCCTTTGTTAAAGGTTTAACGCTAAAAACAAACTGGGGTACCGATTTTAGAATTAATGATAATACTTTCTATAACAATCCCACCACATCAACAGGCATGGGTAGTACAGGTGGCAGAGGAAGTTTTAGCCACGGTGCTGACAGAATTTTCAGGTACACCGGAACAACTTCTGTTGCATACTCAACCGAATTTGGCTCTGATCATACATTAAGCGTAGCATTATTTAACGAACTCGTTAAGACCAAGGCACGCAGCTTTGGGTTTACCGGTTACGGCCTTGGAGGTGCTTTTGCAAACGAATCAGGAATTACTCCCGGTAATGCTACAAATGGTTTTATACCTGCAGTAAATGGTAATGGTGGCGAAAATGGATTACTCTCCTATTTTACTGATGTTCATTATGGTTATAAAAACAGATATTTCTTAAGTGGTGGTGCCCGCCGTGATGGTTCATCAAAATTTGGAGCAAATAAGCGTTATGCTAATTTTGGTTCAGTGGGTTTAAGCTGGATTATAAGCGATGAAAGCTTTATGAATAGTTTGAAAGGTAAATTTTTAAGCGACCTTAAATTGAAGGTTAGTTATGGGTCTTCAGGAAACCAGGTTGGAATTGGAGATTTTCAATCACGTGAAATTTATGGAAGAACCGTATACAATGGTGTGAGTGGATTGGTTCAAACACAACTGGCCAATCCCGATCTTCAGTGGGAAAGGAAAAAGACTTTTAATGCTGGCTTTGAAATGTCGATGTTAACTAACCGTTTGCGCTTGAATGGCGAGGTATATAATTCACTAACAACCGACCTGTTCCTGAACAAACAATTATCAAGAACAACGGGTTACGCTTCATTAACCTCAAACATTGGAGAACTTCAAAACCGTGGTGTGGAGCTTTCACTTGACGGCGACCTCATCAACACCAAAAATTTTACGTGGAAAGCTAACATTAGCTTTACCTACAACAAAAACAAGGTTAAGAAATTGGTAGGCGATCAGAAAGAGATTATTAGTGGCTTAACTATTAATCGTGTAGGCGAAAGCATCAACTCGTTGTTTTTGGTTAGATATGCGGGTGTTAATCCTGCCAATGGTAATCCAAAATTTCTTGACATTGCTGGTAAAGAAACTGAAACATTTACCTCTGCAAACAGGGTATTGTTAGGTAGTTTTGAAACCCCTTACTTTGGTGGCTTTGGTTCAAGCTTAAACTACAAAGGAATTGAGGTGAGCGCCTTCTTTAGTTTTGTAAAGGGTAACTATTTATATAACAATGACAGGGTGAATGTTGAAAACCCCATCTATCTTACTGATAACCTGATTACCGATTTGTTAAGCGAGTGGAGAGCAGCAGGACAGATTACTGAAATACCAAGAGCAACTGCAACATTTAGATCAGGCACCACACACTTTGTTGAAAAAGGTGACTTTTTAAGGTTGCGTAATGCCAGTGTATCCTATAACATACCTAAGAGTGTATTGGGTAAAATAAAAGTGACCAATGCAAGGGTTTTTGTTCAGGGTCAAAACCTGGTTACCTGGACTAATTTCCGTGGTTACGATCCCGAGATTAACTCAGGCTCATTGTCAGGAGCACAGTATCCTGCATTAAGAACCGTAACCTTTGGATTGTCTCTTGGCCTTTAATCACTCTCCACTAAAAAAAATATAATGAAATATAAATATTTAATAATTACGTTTTTAACAGGAAGTTTATTCCTAAGCACTTCGTGCAATAAAACTATTGAGGTTGAGCCTCAATTTGTGAAGGATGGCTCGCAGATTTATAAAACGCTGGATGATTACGAATTTGCCCTGACGGGTGCTTATGCCCTTTTTAGAGGTACCGGTTATTTTGGAAGTGGTGGTCAAACTACCAGTACATGGGCTGGCTTACCTGATATGATGGCTGATAACCTGTTGCAAACAGGTGAAGATTTGGCTAACTGGTCAACCCAGGTAAATTGGACGTTCGCTACTGATGAAAGTGATATTGAAATTGCGTGGACTGCTGCTTATTCTGTTATTGCAGAAGCAAATCTTGTACTAAGAAACCTTGAGCAATTTGCAGCCACCAATCCTACAAGGGTTAACCGCATTAAGGGCCAGGCCCTGGCTATAAGAGGCATGGTTCACTTTGATGTATTACGTTTTTGGGGTGCCGATTTTGATCGTAATTCTGCAGCTCTGGGTATCCCGTTTGTTTCGGCTGTTGATGTTGAAGCCAAACCTGCCCGATTAACGGTTAAGCAATCGTGGGATGCTATTTTAAAAGATATGACCGAGGCTGAAACGCTGTTGGCTACGGTTGATAAGTCGGTAAACACAGGTTCAAACAAATCGTACCTGGACAGAAATGCTGTAAGAGGTTTGTTGGCTCGTATGTCTTTATATGCAAAGGATTATGCTGCTGCTGAAAATTATGCTACACTCGTAATTAATGCGGTGCCATTGGCCTCAAAAACTGCCTTTCCTAATATTTGGAGAGATGCGTCTGTAGCTGAAGTACTTTGGTCAGTTCCTTTTAGCGCAGGCGAAGGTTCTCCTTCAGGGGGTATTCATATTGCCTCGTCAAATAGAAACAGGTTTAGTCCTTCTGCAAACCTGGCTGCTACTTACGACCAGGTAAATGACATTCGCTTTACTACCTACCTTGCCAGCAGGCCTACGGGTGTTTCCTCTCCAATAGCTGCCTGGACCACATCACCACGCAAAATTTTAAACAAGTTTAATACCCGTGGTACCACGTTAGATAACCTGGTTAACTGGAAAGCATTGCGCACCGGCGAAATGTATTTGATAAGAGCTGAAGCAAGGGCTATATTAGGTGGCGAAAAAGAAGTTTTGGGTCTTACTGATATAAACGATTTAAGAGCAGCCCGCATAAATGGTTATGTACCTGTTGTGTTAACCGGAGCTGCACTGTTAGACGAAATAGCTTTAGAGAGAAGAAAAGAATTGCTGGGTGAAGGACATCGCTGGTTCGATTTAAAAAGAACCACCAGAACGATTAATCGTACAGATGCAATATTAGCTTCTGCAAAAAAGGTATTAGCAAGTACTGCCAGAGAATGGGTATGGCCTATACCACAAGGTGAGATAGATGCTAATCCAACCATTAAACCACAGCAAAGCGCAGGCTACTAAAACAAAGGCATTTAAATTGATTTTTAATTTTGAATAGAAAGTGTAACCGCTCCTCATTTTTGGGGAGCGGTTTTGTTTAACAATCAGGCATCAATGCACATTACATTTTTTTTATTAACCTAATAACCGCTCCACCTCCTGAAGCAATATTGACAATAAGTTGGTTTTTTGCGGAAACATCTTTTAATATTTTGGATAAGTGATTGGGATTTGTAGTAACATCTAATGCATCGCTATATATTTCTGCTTCATAACTTCCCTCTTCTAAAAAGTTTAAGTTAACGGGTATTTGTCTTTCTTCACTATTGGTAATAGCCCCAACAAACCAGGTGTTGTTTTTGCGGCGGGCAATTAAAATATATTCTCCCACTTTGGCATCCAGCACTTTTGTCTCGTCCCATACGGTAGGTACTTGTTTTATAAATTCAAAGCCAGGCTGCCCTTCATACGCATCGGGATAATCGCATACCATTCCCTGGTAATTTTCGAGCACCACATACATTGCCAGCATATGGCAGCGTGTTCCAATCATCAATGGTCGTGTGTATTGTGTTATAAACTTTTCCTCAGGCACAGCCCTAAACCCACCCAAATGATAATCGGTAGACCCGGCAAGCATCCTTGTAAAAGGCATCATAATATCATGGTCGGGCGACAGGCCACCCTTATTCCACTTATTGGTTTCATAATTCAACGTGCCTTCACGGGTAAATTCGTTTGGGTAGGTACGGCTTAGTCCTGTTGGTTTATAGGCCCCATGAAATTGAATATGCAAGTGATGTTTAGCAGCCTTTTGTAATATCTCAGTCTGAATATTTACCATTTGCTGGTCATCACGATCCATAAAATCAACCATCATTCCTTTGAGACCCCATTTTTCAAACAAGGCAAAAGCGGTATCTAATTTAGGATACAAAGCTGCCCAATGAACCCATACTCTTATGCCAACACCTTTTTCTTTTGCATAATCACAAATCTGTTTCATATCTAAACCCGGTACAGGAGTGGTTACATCCGAATGCGGTCCGGGAGCAAAGCCAACACCATCATCCATATACCATTGGTGGAGACCGTACTCTACTACCGAGTGATATTCCAAACTATTTCTTGCACAAAAATCAATGTAGTATTGGTTGGTCACAAAATTGTTGCCAGGTGCATTGATGGTGTCAGGCACAACATTACCATTCCACCACGGAAAGGTTGATTTACCAGGTTTTATCCACGATATATCTTCTATTTTACAAGGTTCGTTTAAATTGGTTAGAAGGTTACTTTCAATTAGGGCCCCTATTCTATCGCTAATCATAAGTACCCGCCAGGGGCTTACATGCGGTAAAGTAGCTTTAACTTTTATGAGGGTTTGATTAGGCCATGGCGAGAGGCGGCTTGTAATAATGCCCCCCTGTTTTACCAGGTACATGCCGGCGTAATCAAGTAAAGCAGCTTCGGTTATACCTACATAAACCTTACCTGGCAATTCAAATAAAGAAGGCATATCCATCAATACATTTTCCTTTATTTCGCTCAAAGGCAACGTGCTATAAATGCCTTCATGCGAACTGGTGTAATTAGGAAGAAAAAGATTTCGAACAACCGGATTACCTGCAAAATTGAATGTTGTTAATTCATCAGTTAATACAATGGATGTGTAATTTGATTGTTGAGGAAATACATATCGAAACGCCACGCCATCATTAAATATCCGCACTACAACGTTTACCTGCCTGTACGGTTGAATGGTTTGTTTAAGCGGGATAACTACTTCCTTAAAATGCTCATTTACTGCCTTAGTTTTACCTACACTCAACTCATATTTTTCATCTGCATCGCGATACACCGGTGATAGCATTTGCAGATTAGTTTTAAAGTTCCCATCATCAAAACTTAAACTTAACGGGCTATTTACTATTACTGGTTTGCCTTTAAATTTTAGGCTATATGCCGGTGAATTTTTCTCAAGCCTGAATAAAAAACTAATGTTACCATCGGGTGAGGTAAGAGAGATGTTTTTTTGACCATAGACATCAATTTGGTTAAAAACCCAAACAACAATAACCACACATATAAATGTTTTCATTTTAAACAATTTTATACAATGAAGTTAGGTTGAAAGCCTGGAGGTAGAATCCCGTTTGAGGCAACTGACTTGGCTATGTATTTTGAGCTAAATTAAAACTAAATGGCCTGTATAATTAGTACAGTAAATTTTAGAATATTTAAATTTAAGATAAGCTGATGCTTAAAATAAACACACAAAAGCTACATACAATAACTTAATAGTTTACGATATCTATTTAATTAAGGTAACAGGGAATAACCTAATTTAATAATTGCTGCAGGGTGCTGTACAACTGTTCTCCGCGAAGGTTGCGGGCTATAATTTTTCCTGTAGGATCAATGAGCATATTGGCGGGTATACCAGATATCTGGTACAATTGGGCGGCTGCATTTTGCCAGTATTTAAGATCGCTTACGTGGCTCCAGGTAAGGTTATCTACCTTGATAGCCTGCAACCATTTATCCCTGTTTTGATCGAGCGATACGCCCAATATGGTAAAGTTTTTATCCTTAAAAGCATTGTAAGCCGAAACTACTGCCGGGTTCTCCATTCTGCAGGGTCCACACCAGCTTGCCCAAAAATCAACCAAAACATACTTGCCTTTAAAAGATGACAAGGCTATTGGATTGTTTGCAGTATCAGCCTGTACAAAATCTGGCGCTATAGTACCAACGGAACCCACCTTGGAAGCTTCAATCATTCTAAGTACCTCATTAGCATAAAAACCTTTTTTACCTTCAGGCTTCAATAGGTTGTATCGTCTTTCCAACTCGTTAATATCGCCGCTTACAGGGCTGGTAATGTAAATAATGAAAGGGCTTACCAGGCTTGATGGTTTTTCTTTTACAAAAACATCAACCAGGTTCAATACTGTTTTCTTGCTCTTTTCAAAGGCAGCTATCATAGTGTCACGGGAGGCACCTGCGGCAGTTTGGTTTATTTTGGCAACCAGGTTATTCAGTTTGATTTTTATAGGATCGATGCGGGTTTGATAGAGCTCAAAATCGTTTTGTATGCCAGGCCCGGTAAACTTTAAACGGGTAAGGTCTTTTGCAGAACCTGCCACCGACAATTTATTCTTGTCAAGAAATACTTCTTTCACTTCTTTAAAACCAATAAATGAAAGATGGTAAACGTCTGGTGTCTCAACATTGCCAAATAATTTAAACTTGCCATTCTTTGCATAATCGGTAGCAAGAATTTGTTTGTTGCCGGGGTGCGTTAAAAAAACCATCGTGCTATCAGGCAGTCCGGCAATAGAACCGGTGATGGAAAAGTTAGTATTTAAAGCAGGAGAACTTGTTGCTTTTTGAGCAAGTGTATACAAGGGCAAAACCAATAAAAACAATAGTTTTTTCATACTATTTTGAATGACGTTTTTTTAATATTCGGATGACGTCGTGCAATTTATAGCCTTTTGCGTTAAGTAAAAGTAAATAGTGAAACATGAGATCGGCGGCTTCTTCCAGAAACAATTCTTTATTATCATCCTTTGCCTCAATCACCAATTCTACGGCCTCCTCACCTACTTTTTGCGCTATTTTATTAATGCCTTTTGCAAATAAACTGGCTACATAAGATTCTGATGGGTCAACCTGCCGGCGCAAATCAATGATATGTTCGAGGTAATATAAAAACTCCTGGTTATGATTTTTTTCGCTAAAACAGGTATCGGCCCCAGTATGGCAAACCGGCCCAACAGGATTAGCTTTTATAAGTAGGGTATCATTGTCGCAATCCAGCAGCATTTCCTTCAATAACAAAAAATTACCGCTTTCCTCGCCTTTTGTCCATAACCTCTTTTTGCTTCTGCTGTAGAAGGTCACTTTGCCAATTTCCTCTGTTCTGTTCAATGCTTCCTGGTTCATAAAACCAAGCATTAGCACTTTTTGTGTATCAAAATCCTGAACGATCACAGGAACAAGGCCATTAGAATATTTTGCAAAATCAGGTTTCATTGGTTATTTGTTTCGGGTAAGGCTTATGATAAAAAATTATAAACGCACTCTTATATTATGCAATTGCAACTCATGCTTTAAATCAGGTATAGCTATTTCCTTAAAATGAAAAATACTGGCTGCAAGTGCTGCATCGGCTTTTCCTTCGGTAAATACATCTATAAAATGTTGCACGGTTCCACCCCCGCCAGATGCTATAACAGGCACAGGTAGCCGGGTTGACAATAGCTGCGTAATATGCAAAGCAAACCCTTTTTTAGTACCGTCATTGTTCATAGAAGTAAGCAAAATTTCACCGGCACCTCTGTCCACAGCCTCCTTTGCCCAGGTAAAGCATTTGGTGTCGGTTTTGGTTCTACCGCCATTCAGGTACACATACCATTCGCCGTCTTCCTCCTGCTTGGTATCAATGGCAAGTACTATGCATTGGCTCCCAAATTCGCGGGACAAACCATTAACAAGACTTCGATTTTTAAAAGCAGAAGTGTTGACCGAAATTTTATCGGCACCGTTCTGTAATAACACATTTACATCTTCAATGCTGCTAATGCCACCGCCAACAGTAAACGGGATATTAATTTTATGAGAAATGCGGTGTACCAACTCACTCAGGGTTTTACGCTTTTCTATAGTTGCGGTTATATCGAGAAATACCAGTTCATCTGCACCTTGCTCCGCATACAAAGCGCCCAATTCAACCGGGTCACCTGCATCGCGAATGTTTTCAAAATTTATGCCTTTGACTGTACGACCATCCTTAATATCAAGACAAGGAATGATCCTTTTGCAAAGCCCATGTTGCTGCACTTTTTCGGCAGCCGTCTTTGTATTTGTCATATTTATAGGCTCATTCATTATTAGTGGTTAGTATCACTTTTAATTTAAAGTGAAGATATACTACTGTTCAAACTCCTCAACTGTTGCAAGCTTATTCGTCCTTCATATATAGCCTTTCCTATGATGATACCCGTACAACCAATTTCAATGAGTTCTTCTACATCCCTGATATTGCTAACACCGCCACTTGCTATCAGATTTATACCGGTACACTCTTTAATGATGTTTTTGTAAAGATCAATCGAAGGCCCTTCTAACTTTCCATCTTTACTTACATCGGTACAAAATATTGATTGAATTCCTTTTTCAAGGTACTTTCTTATAAAGTCGTACACCCAAATTTGGGTAGTTTCCAACCATCCATGAATAGCAATTTTTTCCTCCTTCACATCGGCACCCAATAAAAATTTATTTGCACCAAAACTTTCAAGCCAACTTGTAAAAAGCTCCTCGTTTTTTACTGCAATACTGCCTACAGTTGCATAAGCAGCACCGGAATTAAAAATGATGTTGACGTCGTTTTCTGTCGTGATTCCTCCACCAAAATCAATAACCAGCTTAGTTTGGGTTGCCAACTTTTCCAATACTTTCCAATTGGTAACCTTACCGGCTTTTGCACCATCTAAATCAACCAGGTGCAGGCGGGTTAAACTTGCATCTTCAAACATTTTGGCAACTTCGAGTGGACGCTCGTTGTAAATCTTTTTTTGAGAATAATCGCCTTGCGTTAACCTAACACACTTACCATCGATAATGTCGATGGCCGGGATGATAACTGTCTTATTATTTGAAATGGATTGTTGCATGATAAAAATGCAGCGATGAATTATAAATCGCCTGTGATGAAATTTTGTAAGATTTGTTGTCCTGCCATTGCACTTTTTTCGGGGTGAAATTGAACGCCATAAAAATTATTCTTATGCAAACCCGAACTATAGGGTTTAATGTAGTCAGTGGTTGCAATAGTATGCTCACCCAAAGCGGCATAATACCCATGAACGAAGTAACAAAAGCTGCCATCTTCTACCGAAGCAAACAAAGGGGTTTTTAAATCATAAATGTTGTTCCATCCAATTTGCGGCACCTTAAACTGACTGATAGACGGCGACTCAAATTTTTTCACTTCTTCATCAAAAATTCCAAGACAGGTTGTATCATTTTCTTCGCTGTAGCGGCACATCAACTGCATGCCCAGGCAAACGCCTAAAACGGGTTGCGTAAGTCCTTTAATCACTTCATCCAGTTTTCTTTCCTGCAGGTATTTCATGGCAGTACTTGCCTCTCCAACTCCCGGAAAAATAACCCGGTCAGCCGAAGTTATTTCTTCTATATCATCAGTAACCTGTGCCTGCACCCCTATACGATCGAGTGCAAAAAGTACTGATCTGATGTTACCGGCATTGTATTTTATGATAGCTAATTTCATTTATAAAATGGTCTGCAAAAAGTTTTTAGTGTCAGTTGTAATATTGTTTGAATTTTCAATAGCCTTTATATATGCACTACCAATAATAGCCCCATTGGTATGTTTACAAGCAGCCTGGAACGTTTCCCTATCCTTTATTCCAAAACCAACAAGAATAGGATTTTTTAATTGCATCGATTGCAGCTTCTCAAAATACGCCTGCTGGTCGTTAATGTTTTTATTGTTACCGGTGGTAGACGAAGAGGATACTGCATACAAAAAACCAGTACTTAATGCATCAATGTTTCTAAGGCGATCCTCTTTGGTTTCGGGTGTAACCAGAAAAATAAGATCAAGATTATTGTTGCGAATGATATTGCCATATTCAGTCAGGTATTCATGCATGGGCAAATCAGGCAAAATCAATCCATCAATACCTACAGAAGCCGCCTTCATACAAAACTTCTCAAAGCCATACTGAAGCACCGGGTTCATATAACCCATTAAAATAACAGGCACTTTAATGGTTGACCGCATGTCTTTTAATTGCACAAATAAGCGGTCTATGGTCATACCATTTTCAATTGACCGTGCGCTGCTTTCCTGTATTACCGGACCATCAGCTAAAGGATCGCTGTAGGGCATTCCGAGTTCGATAAGATCAGCTCCATAAGTCTGTAATGCTGTCATTACAGTAAGTGTACTGTCTAATTGTGGAAAGCCTGCTGTGCAGTACACATTCAGTACTTCGTGTTGCTTCTTCCTAAACAAATCATCTATCCTGGTCATCTTTAATATTTAAGTTCCAACTCCATTTTTATGTCAGATCTTTTGTACGCTGAATTATTGAGCGGTACCTGTAAAAACCCATACTTCATATACAAGTGAATTGCCGGGCCAAGTTTTGTATTTGAATACAGCACCAGTTTTTTTATGCCAAGTTTTTTGGCTTCCTGTAAGCAAAAGGTCAACAAAGCATTGCCAATATTCTTCCCGAGAAAAGCCTCTTTTACAGCCATCTTCGATAACTCAAACTCCTGATCATTCACCCTCAACAGCGCAAATGTACCAGCAATTGTGTCGCCGGATTTAGCAAAAAATATATACCCTCCTTTATCAATGATGTTTCTTCGTGGGTTTGATAACACCAGTTTATCTGCAGGTTCAACCTCAAAATATTTTTTAACCCAGGCAAGATTCATTTGGCTGAACTCGTTTGCAAGGCTATCGTTGAAAGATAAAAACTCCATGAATAACTGCTTATTTTGAACCCAGTTTAAGCAGTTGGCTGCCGAGGTAAATATGAGTGTATTTTGGCCATGCATCTACATCCAACACCATTTTATAAAGGGCGCTTTGTAATTGAGAAGTATCAGCCGGAATGTCTACTGCAAGTGTATCGCCACGTTTGGTTACATTGTAAGTACCATTATAATTTGGGGCAAGGCATGCATTAAATTCGTAGCGTTCCCCGTTTGTATTCGAGATTAACTTATAGTTCCAAACACCGCTGGCACATTCGTTGGCAATCTTTGTAAATGCTAACTTATGTTTAAGATGCGGCTCTTCGGTGCAACTTCCAAAAAAAAGAAAAACAATTGCAAAAAGTATATATCTCATAAAACTGATTTATTTATTTTCCCATGGCCTTCATGTAAGTTGACAGGTCTTTATCGCCCCGGCCGCTTAAACATATTATAACCTGGTCGCTTGGTTTCCATTTCAATTGCTTCAATGCCGAAAAAGCATGAGCCGTTTCCAGGGCCGGTATAATACCCTCCAACTTACTAATCTCGAATGCTGATTGTAATGCATCATCATCTGTTACACTTAAAAAAGTACCTCTTCCACTGGCAAACAAGTGGGCATGCATTGGTCCAATACCCGGGTAATCAAGTCCTGCAGAAATGCTGTGCGGCTCTGTAACCTGTCCATCTTCTGTTTGCATAACCAAACTCTTACTGCCATGCAAAATGCCTGCCCGCCCTAATTGCGTGGTAGCCGCACTCATACCTGAGTTAACACCATGACCCGCCGCTTCCACAGCTACCAGGTTAACAGATGGCTCATCCATAAAATGATAGAACGCACCTGCTGCATTACTGCCTCCGCCTACACAGGCTATTACGTGAGTAGGTAATTCGGTGCCTGTTTTTTCTTTT
>JANPPB010000460.1:0-1695 GCA_031428295.1 Segetibacter sp.
TATAATGATGGACAACAAAACACAAGGAACTGTAAAATTTTTCAACAGTGACAAAGGATTTGGTTTTATTAAGCACGATGATGGCAAAAACGAAACTTTCGTACATGCTAGCGGGCTAATCGATGATATTAAAGAAGGCGATCGCGTTGAGTTTAGTCTTCAAAGTGGTCAAAAAGGCATGAATGCTGTGAATGTTAAAAGAATTCAATAAGCTTATCTTTTTCCAATGTCATAAGGACCGGATTTCCGGTCCTTATTTTTTTGCCCAAAGCGGAAAGCTTATTTTTTTGAATAAGGCAGAACACCTATCCCCTTCATTACACTCCGGCCCGAATGCCATTACCAGATAGTTGAAGCATCATGATTCTTTTCTTCAATCACCTTGCCCAGCTCGTTGCTTAAAGGTGTAATTCCCTTTCCAAACTCGGTCCAAAAGGCTATGCCATCAGGGTCCGAATGTTTTTCAATCAATATAAAATTTTCTTCAAGATCAATTAGATAAGTAGACACAGGTCGGTCGCCAATTGGAGTGACTAAAAACGGCGAACCCTTATATAAGATTGGATATACTGAATTGATAAAGTTGTTCATCGTAGTAAATTTTATCAGGGATAGTAATGCTTATAAGACATGAAAACAGAATACAGGTTTAGGTGTTTCATGGAATACTACGCTGTTTAACATACTTTTTTACAACCCTCTTTAATAAAGACTACATATCGGGTATTTTCGTTGCCCTCGTAAAATTAATTTCCTCTTAATACGGCAGGCTGGGTAAATGGTTAAGACATCAGGAGTTTTGTGCAGGAAATAAGCAGAGAACTTTTAAAAATTGCACTACAAAAAAGCTTTCTATAAAAAGCTGATTTACAAAAAGTGGAATGCAAAAATTAAAGTAATTTCATTTGTATAAGCCAGCTAAAAAAAGCCAAAAACTATTGCTATGCCGTCAACCCTAAGTAAAAAAGAACAAATCCTTAAAACTTACTTTATTCCTTACACCAGGAAAGAACTGATAACCTTAACTAAAATAAGACGGTTCGAAACTAAGCTGGGCGAAAAAATACAGGTTGCTGAATTTACTGACGATATTGAAAAATCGCTGGCCAACTCTACAGCAAAGTTTGTAATAGTGGGTGTGCCCGAAGACTTAGGTGTGAAAGCGAATTATGGTGTTGGTGGGGCCAATACCGCATGGATACCCTTCTTACAATCCTTTTTAAATATACAAAGCAACGATTTTTTAGATGGAAGTAACATTTTGCTATTGGGACATTATGATTTTAAAGAAGTATCGGATTTAATTGAAAACAATGCCCACGGTTTTGATGAAAAGATAGATGCTTACCGGCACTCTGTTTATACGGTTGATGAGGCTGTTGAGCCTTTAATAAAAATGATTACGCAGTACAACAAAATACCCATAGTTATAGGAGGAGGACATAATAACTCGTACCCCATAATAAGGGGGGCTGCCAAGGGATTATACAAAGCCGGGCTGGTGCCGCTGGCATCCATAAATTGCATTAATCTGGATGCTCATGCTGATTTTAGGCCATTGGAAGGAAGACATAGTGGCAATGGTTTTAGCTACGCTGAAGAAGATGGTTACTTACAGAAGTATTGCGTAATTGGGGTTCACGAAAATTACATCACTCAAAACACCTGGATGGATGTGGTCAACAATCCTTTCAT
>JANPPB010000461.1:0-3063 GCA_031428295.1 Segetibacter sp.
AAAAGAGTGAATGTGGAAGTAAATAAAGCAGGTTTGGTTGACATTCTGGGCGAAGCCGGAAAGACCAATATACAAGGAGAGGATGTAAAAAAGCTGGACGAATTTGCCAATAACCAGTTTATTGGTGTATTGAGACACGGCATTAGTTGCGCCGGTGTAGGCAGCGAAGAAAATGATGACATTGTAATTTTTGACGATGAGATCAGCAATAACAGCAAGTATGTTTTATTGATGGACCCTTTGGATGGAAGCGGAAATATTGATGTGAATGTATCAATAGGAACCATTTTTAGCGTTTACCGTCGTGTTAGCGAATTGGGTAAGCCCTGTACGATTGACGACTTTTTACAACCGGGTATCAAGCAGGTAGCTGCAGGTTACATCATCTACGGATCGAGTACCATGTTGGTTTATGCTACGCGAAGGGGTGCAAATGGTTTTACCCTCGATCAGTCAATTGGCGAATTTTGTCTTAGCCATCCCAACATAAAATGCCCTGAGTCGGGAAATATATATTCAGTTAATCATGGCTTCTTTTTTCAATACCAGAAAAACATACAGGAATACATAACAGTTTGCCAGCAAAAGAATAAAACAAATGGCGGACCTTATACACAGCGTTATATTGGCAGCATGGTGGCTGATGTGCATCGCAATCTTATAAAGGGCGGCATATTTATGTACCCGCTAACTATTGATAAACCTTTGGGAAAGCTTAGGTTGTTGTACGAGTGTAATCCGCTTGCCTTTATAGTTGAAGTAGCAGGAGGCAGGGCAACAAATGGTCACCAAAGGGTGTTGGATGTTAAGCCAAACAAATTGCACGAAAGGTCGCAATTGTTTATAGGCAGTAAGAATATGATGGATGAATTAGAGACCTATCTTAATAAAACTGAAGATGAAAAAGATAATTGAGGTAAAAGACCTGGTAAAAAATTATGGCGACTTTGAGGCAGTAAAAAGCATCAGCTTCGATGTAATGGAAGGCGAAATTTTCGGTTTATTAGGACCAAATGGTGCCGGCAAAAGCACCACCCTCGAAATTATTGAAACGCTCCGTCAAAAGACAAGTGGAAAAGTTTTGGTTGATGGGTTGGACCTTGATCATTCACCCAACGATATTAAAAAAATTATCGGCGTTCAGTTACAAACATCAGGTTATTACCCCGGACTTAAATTAACAGAACTATTGGAATTGTTTGCCGGGCTTTACAACCAAAAAATTGATACCAACTATTACCTGAACCTGGTAAATCTTACTGATAAAGCCAAGGCCAAATACAAAGAGCTGAGCGGCGGGCAAAAACAACGTTTTTCTGTAGCTACTACTTTGATTAACAAGCCTAAAATTATTTTTTTGGATGAGCCCACAACCGGACTTGATCCGCAGGCCCGTCGCAATCTTTGGGACCTGATCAGGGATATAAGAAAGAACGGCACAACCGTAATTATTACTACGCACTATATGGACGAGGCAGAGGTATTGTGCGACCGGGTGGCAGTAATAGACAGTGGCAGGATCATTGCTATTGATACGCCTGATAAATTAATTGACGACCTGGTGGCAACAGGTTTTGAAAGACCTAAATCAGTTAAAGCAGCTACGCTCGAAGATGTTTTTATACATTTAACCGGTCACCAATTACGCAGAGAATAATCATTTTAAACATCAAACAAATATCAATTCACAAACCTCAGTATGAAAAAAGTTCTTGTATTTACATTGTGTGCAGCAATGGCATTAGGCGCTGGTGCGCAGGCAAAAAAACCGGTAGCAAAGGCTGCTCCAAAATCGGCGGCGGCTGTTAAACCTTTAAAAACATCAGGCGATAGCATTAGCTATGCTTTTGGTATTTCGTTAGGTGAGTTCTTAAAAAGCCAGGGAGTAACCACCATCAATTATTCATTACTTAACCTGGCTATCACCCAAAGTATAAAAGGGCAGAAAACCTTTATGGATGCAAGCCAGGCCAACCAGTGCATTGGTAAAATTGGCGAGGCTAAAAGAGACAAAGTAGCTAAGGTTGAAAAAGATGCCGGTGTTAAGTTCTTAACGGAGAACAAGAAACGTACTGGCGTAATGCAAACTGCTTCAGGTCTTCAATATGAAATCTTAACAAGGGGAACCGGTGTGGCACCAACTGCCGCCGATACCATTAGTGCCCATTACCGTGGTACTTTATTAAATGGCCAGGAGTTTGACAATAGTTACAAGCGTGGAGAACCTCTTACTATTCCTGTATCGGGTGTTATACCCGGCTGGACCGAAGCTTTGCAATTAATGCCTGTAGGTAGCAAATGGAAATTATTTATTCCTGCAGCTCTTGCTTATGGCGATTATGGTGCAGGTAACGATATACCCGGCGGCGCCACCTTAATATTCGAAATTGAATTATTGGGAATAAAAGGCAAATAGAGAACGAAGATGACGGATGACAGTTGATGGTTAACAGGCGTTTAATTTGACAGATGGCTGTGAGATATTGATGAGCACAAGATTAATTTTTAAGTATCTTTTCTGAGGGGTCCGGGCCTGCATAGTTTTTTTCTTTTTTTGGAAAAATAAAAAGCCCCCAATTTATTCTACTTGATTTTCTGTTATTTGTTATTAGTCATCTTTTTACACTGTCATCTGTCATCTGTCAACTTTTTACAAAAAACTATCAACTATCAACTAACTACTCTCTTATGGACCCACGCTACCCCATTGGCAAGTACGAACCCCAACCATTTGACAACGATCTTAAAGAACGTTGGCTGTACGATATTAAATACCTGCCTACCGACCTTGAAATGGCAATAACTAATTTGGACGAGTACCAGTTGGATACTCCTTACCGCGAAGGCGGTTGGACGGTTAAACAATTGGTGCATCATGTGGCCGACAGTCATGCCAATGCGTACATACGTTTTAAATTGGGTCTGACAGAAGAAAATCCTACAGTAAAACCCTATGAAGAAAAGGAGTGGGCTTTGCTGAACGATGTGCAAACTGTACCGATAAATGTGTCGCTCACTTTGTTACATGCCCTGCACCAGCGTTTGTATGCAACATTGAAAGAT
>JANPPB010000462.1:0-7108 GCA_031428295.1 Segetibacter sp.
AATGCCACCCCCATGATTATTGTTATGCCTGATGCCAATACCGGCAAACGTGGCTATTTTAACGATGTATCGAACAACTGGCGTTACGAGGATTTTTTCTTTGAAGAGTTTATGCCGTTTATTGAAAAAACATACCGCATAAAAACTGAGAAAAGATTTAGGGCTGTTGCTGGTCTTTCTATGGGCGGTGGTGGATCGTTTATGTATGCCCTGCACCATCCTGAGTTGTTTTCTTCGGCTTGCCCATTGAGTGCTTATATTGGGCCATTAACACTTGATGATGCCACAAAAAATATGAGGAAGGATAACCCATCTCTTTCCGACACCACTATTTTAAAATATTATAACAGGCACAATGCCATCTCCTTAATTAATAACATGCCCGACAGTACTAAAAAAGCGGTGCGCTGGTATATTGATTGTGGCGACGACGACTTTTTATCCGAAGGCAATGCCATGGCACATATTGCTATGCGCAAAAAGGAAATACCTCACGAATATAGAGTAAGAGACGGGGCACATAACTGGACATATTGGAGAACTGCCTTACCTGTTGTACTTGATTTTGTATCGATGGCCTTTCACCAGTTTTAGGGAGGTCAGTGGTGAGTAGTGAGTGGTCAGTAGTGAGTAGTGAGTGGTCAGTGGGTCATTGGTCATTGAATCATTAGTCATTGGTCATTGAGTCATTGATCATTGGGTAATTCGTGGGTTTGTCAATATAAACGAAGGATGAAGAAAGTATATTGAAGTGTATTATCAATGAAGCAAAACCCGGAGTTCTGCATTGGTCATTTTGTAATAAGCGTTTTGCGTTCCGCATTAAGCGTTTGGCGTTCTAAGTTTTTACTTTTTACTTTTTACTTTTTAATTGCTCTCAGCACCCCGGCAACAAATTTATTTTCATCAAATTCGGTAATTTTTTGCAGGCTCAACCTAACAATTACAACATCGTAACCGGGTATAATGAATACCTGCTGACCCTGGTATCCTTCTGCAAAAAAACAATCTGTTGGCACATCGGGGTAAGTACGGTTGGCAGGGTTGCCGGGCTCGCCTGCATTTAACCAAAACTGTGCACCATATTCACCTTTTAAGGCACCGCTTGCCGGGGTAGCCGTATACTTTACCCAACCTTCGGGCAGAATGCGTTCTCCATTTATCATTCCATCATTCAAATACAACAAACCAAATCGTGCCCAGTCTCTTGCCGAGGCAAAGCAATAAGACGATCCTACAAAAGTTCCGCCTGCATCCGGCTCCATAATGGCGGAATGCATGCCTATTTTATTGAAGAGTTTATCGTACACAAAATTGTAATAACCTGCACCTGCTTTTTGCCGGATAATGCCGGAGAGCATATTTGAAGTGCCACTTGAATATTTAAAATGTGTTCCTGGCTTTTCATCCAGTGGAAAGTTCATAGCAAAGCGGGGCATATCATCCTGCCCGTACAACATTTTAGTTGCAGGGCTTGGTAAGTTGTAGACCTCCTTCCAGGCAAGGCCACTGTTAGCATTCAGTAAATTGCCAAGGGTAATATTCTTTCTATCATCCTTAGCCCATTCTGCAAACAGGTTATTTTGATCAACAGTAAGTTTCCCATCTTTTACCAATATGCCAATTAGGGCATTGGTTATACTCTTAGACATGCTCCAGCCTGTTTGTGGCATATCCGGCGTGTACCCCTTTACATATTGTTCCTTAATAATCTTACCGTGATGTACTACAATCAATGAACGTGTTCCATATTTGCTTTTGTTGCCAGATGCAGTAAAAGCATAAGCAAACGCCTGGTGTAGTGAGCTTGAATCATAGGAAGATTGACTGCTGAACAGGTTTTTATTACCCAGTGGCCATTCAACACTATCAGGTATAATGCCGGATGATTGTGTTGGTATAAATTGAGTGTTTCGTAACACCCTTTCATTAGATTGATTGAGGAGCGTACAGCCTAATCCTCTTCTAAATATTGCCTTCTTTATGGCAAAACCAAACACGCTGGCTGTAGCCGATGAATCTTTATTATTTATGGTTACACTTGTAAAATTTAGCGGCAAAATGGAGAGTTCGTTAGCAACAACATCCTGCAACGACCGGCCGCTGTTAAACACACAGGAGCAGGCAGCTTTAGCACTATATCCACTCATGATTGGAAAAAAGAAGTAAGAACCCACACTTGCCAAAATGATGATAAGGAGCAGGAATATGCCAACGATCCACTTAAATGTTCTCATCAACACAAAATAAGAAAATAGCTTGATGGGTTTTACATCAATACTCCTTTGTGGTCAGATAAGATTACCCGCTGGAAGACATGACCAATGATTCAATGACCTAATGACTATTGACCAATGACTCAATGACTATTGACCAATGACCTAATGACTATTGACCTAATGACCTAATGACCTAATGACCCAATGACTTACTGACTTAATGACCCAATGACCTAATGACCTAATGACTATTGACCAATGACCCAATGACTAATGACCCTCTGTAATTTTCCTTTCTAATTCGCCAAGCAAAGGCAATTGACCCACATTTATTTTTATCGCAGCCTCCGCTATGCCAAACCATTCAGCTTTGTCTACTTCAGCAAACAGTTGTTGCTTGCCCGATTTAGGCGGCCATTCCATGGTAAACATATTGCTGCTGATATAGCACTGTTTAAACTCGTTTTCGACTGCCCACGCAGTAATTAGTTTTCCCGATTTTAGTTTGACAAGACTTAACTGAATAAAAGCATCACCCGTTATAACATTACCGGTTTCCTCTTCAAACTCACGTAGCGCAACATGTAATGGATCTTCGTCCGGTTCATATTCACCTTTAGGAATACTCCATGCGCCATGCTCTTTGTTTTTAAAAAATGGCCCGCCGGGGTGTACCAGCAATACCTGTAACAAACCCACCTGGTTAAACCTATATGCTAAAATGCCGGCGCTTTGTTTTGACATGTATACTTTATTTAAAGCTATTATGCAATACCTGTAATGCGTTTCTTAAAAAGGCAATCGTCCTTAAATTCACTCAAAAGTTCAGCATTTTGTTCAATACACAAAACTTACATGTACGTTCGGTTTGGGCCGCACAACCTGTAATAATTTAGTTACAAACCTGTTCGGTTAAATTAATAAAAAGCCATGTTTTAAAATTGATTTATTTACTGAACTAACTTTAGATATGCAACAAAGTAAAACTCATACTGACGTTATTATTATCGGGGCCGGTGCCGCCGGATTACTCGCAGGCAAGCTATTGGTTGAGCAAGGCAAAAGCGTTTGCATGCTCGAAGCCAGGAATAGAATTGGTGGCCGCATTCATACGCTGCCTTTTGATGAATGGAATAACACGGCAGAAGCAGGCGCAGAATTTATCCATGGCAACCTTAGCCTAACCTTACAATTGCTGAAAGAAGCAGGTTTGAAAAAGACAAAAATTTGGGGTGAGATGTGGCAGGTATTGAATGGAAACTGGCAGCAGGACGATGATTATTTTGAGAACCAAAACAAGGTGATTAAAAAGCTGAGGGCCTTGCCGGAAGACATGAATATTGCAGCTTTTTTAGCCAGGGAGTTCTCGGGTGATGAATATGCAGAAATACGCCAAACACTTACATCGTATGTAGAAGGGTATTATGCCGGCGATACCAACCTGGCCAGTTCCAAAGCTTTTTTAGCTGAATGGGATAGTGAAGATGAAGAACAATACAGGCCAGATAACGGATACCATCCCCTGCTTAAATACCTGCTTGACCAGATAGAAAAAGGTGAAGGAAAACTTCATCTATCAACAGTTGTAAAACAGGTTAATTACCTGCAAAACAGCGTTGAAGTAATCGACTCGAATCTTCAAAAATATACGGCAACAAAAGCAATCATAACTGTGCCTTTGGGAGTTTGGAGAGCTGAAGAAAAAGATGAAGCATTCATTCAATATCACCCTGCATTACCGCAAAAAAAACAGGCTGCCCTGCAGATGGGCTTTGGATCGGCCATTAAAATATTGTTGCATTTTAAAGAACCATTCTGGCAGCAGGATGCCAATGAAAGCAAAGACATCTGCTTTGTATTTTCGGACCAAAACATTGGCACCTGGTGGACACAAAACCCCGTTGACAGTAACCTGTTAACCGGGTGGCTGGCTGGTCCACGAGCATACGAATTGAGGCATTCTGATGATGCTGTCATTTATGAACAAGCCATGGAATCGTTGCAGCAGATCTTCTCCATAAATAAAGAAAAACTGGCAGATCAATTAATACATTGGAAAGTTTACAACTGGACTGCGGACCCGTTTGCTTTGGGTGCTTACACCTACTCGACCCTTAACTCCACAGCAGCACAAAAAGTGATGTTGCAGCCCGTGGAGAACACGTTGTTTTTTGCGGGTGAAGCCTTGTATTTGGGCACCGAGATGGGAACTGTGGAAGCAGCCCTTATCAGCGGAAAGGAGGTTGCCGTTCAAATACTTACATCTTTCTAACTTTCAGGAGCCCGCCTTATTTACAATTTAGAGTATGTATTGGCATGATGATTTTACTGCCAATTGTAACATCAAATACTTAATTACAATATGCTGGAAAATCCTTTTAAATCTTTTTGGATGGGTGGCTATGAGTGTACCGACAAATTAAATGCCTTTGGTAACAGGGTAGATTTGGTAGAGCTTACCGGGCATTTACAATTAATAAATTATGATTACCAGTTATTACGACCGTTTAATATTGAGACAGTACGTGAAGGTATCCGTTGGAGCCAGGTAGAAAAACAGCCTTACCAATACGATTGGTCAACGGTACGAACCATGATTGAAGTGGGCAAAGCAAACGGGGTACAGCAAATATGGGACATCTGTCATTTTGGTTTTCCTGACGACCTTACCCCCTTGCACCCCATGTTTGCCAGGCGATTTGCTGCTTTGTGTAAGGAGTTTGTACACTTTTACCGCAAGCACCTGCCCGATGCACCATTAATAGTCACTCCTATAAATGAAGTAAGTTTCTTATCGTGGCTGGGTGGAGATGCAAGGGGTACTTCTCCTTATTGTGTTGGACAGGGTTGGGAAGTAAAATACAGGTTATCGAAAGCCTATATTGAAGGAGTGAAAGCGATGAAGGAGGCCGATTCTAATGTGATTGTGCTAACAACGGAACCACTTGTAAATATTGTAGCCCCCCTGGATGCTACTGAAGAACAAATAATGGAGGCTGAATTACAACACGATTACCAGTTTCAATCTGTAGATATATTAATGGGCAATACATGCCCTGAGTTGGGAGGAAGTCCGGACCTTGTAGATATTCTGGGTTTCAATTATTACTATAACAATCAGTGGTCAGTACCATATTGGAAACTGCTTCCATGGGCTAATGAAGAAAACGATCCAAGGTGGCGGCCGCTGCGTTCGTTATTGGAGGAGGCTTATACCCGGCACCAAAAACCTATAGCTTTAACCGAAACCAGCCACCCGGGCCGGGACCGTCCAAACTGGATAGAATTTGTTAGCCACGAATGTGCAGCAGTCATTAAAAAAGGCATTCCTTTGTGGGGTATTTGTTTGTACCCAATCATCGACCGGCCAGATTGGGACCATCCCGATGATCCCTGGCATAACTCAGGCTTGTGGGATGCCAAAATACTCGCCGGCCGGCTTCCTATGCGAATACTCTACGAGCCTTATGCAACTGCTTTGCTTCAATCGCAGGCAATCATTGCAAAGGCCGATCGATATGCAAACAACGAATGGTTCATTTACAATGAATATGATGGCCAAAACGGGCATCATCAAAACCTGGTAACCTTTTAAAAAATAAAACATGATTGCACAACCCAATGAAGAAGACGAATTGAATGAGCAAAACCACTCAATTAAACATGCAAAAAAATTAAGGGATACCGACCTGCCTGATAATGCACATGACGAAGCACGGATGCAGCCAGAGGAAGTGATACTTGACTTACCCGATGTTAGTGAAATACCGGGGCAAGAGCACATTCATGTACCACAGATGAGGGAAATGCAGGACGTAACCATTGCATCGGACGATGAAGAGGGTGTGGGTATTTTTGGCGATGATGATGAAGATGAAGAAGATATGGACGAACCCCTTGACCTTACCGGAGGTGATGGTGATGTTAACCGTATGGAGCAGGGTTTATTGGCCAGAAGCGCCGGGGCTTCGGGTACGGACGAAGATGATGAAATTATGGAGCGATCTGGTTTAGACCAAACTGATGAAGATGGTGAACCATTGAATGAAGGAGGTTTTGCTACGGATGCCAGCGGGTCTGATCTGGATACTTCGGGCACCGATGAAGATGATGATTTGGAAAATATTGGCGAGGAAGATGAAGAAAATAATTTATATAGTTTGGGGGGAGATAACAAAGATTAAGACAAGAATGAATTATAAAATTTAGCGAGATTAATAAAGCCCGGCAATTAGCCGGGTTTTATGTTTTAGTATATCCATCATCAAGTTAAAGCTCTTAACATTAAGCGGGATTTATTTAAGCTGTTATGGGGTAAGTTGACCTCGCAATGGGCATTTATTGTTAGGGCTAATTTTTAAAATTCCTCAGTGTTATTAAACAAAAAAAGCCATCAACATTCATTGTCAGCACATAATTAAAATTACCCGTTTTTAAGGCATATTTTTTTTAGCTGTAGTGCGAACGAAAGCATGTTTTATGATTTCAAACGATGAACTTATTAATGAATTCAAAAGCTACATTGGCAATAAAGGTTTTGCCTGCGTAGCTGCTAAAGCGGCTCTTGCTAAACAGCAATTTCATGCTATGGTGGTAGAACACATGGCCTGCCCGGTTTCTGATAAATCAATACTGGATTATTTATATGCTTTTGTGGATGAGTACCGAAACTCCGAAGACCTCTATCACAGTGCGGCCATCATCTTTAAACAACCGCAACAAACTAGTGAAGCCATGTTTGAAGAGCTGTTATGGCAACGCCTGCAATCGTTAGCAGATATGGATGCACAGCGATATGGCTACGATAAAAGAGTGCAAAGCGATCCGTCTTCCCCTGATTTTAGTTTTAGTTTAAAAGAAGAGGCTTTTTTTATAATCGGTTTGCATCC
>JANPPB010000463.1:0-1601 GCA_031428295.1 Segetibacter sp.
AATGATATTAATGAGGCCAAACTTTTTAACGGCAGCGAGTTTACCCGCTTGTCTGTTATAAAAAAGAAAGCCGGATTGTAATCTGCTGATTAGGGTTTGACCCCTGACTCATTTGCCCGATTAAGCATCTATCTTTTTAAAGATGTAAATGTTTGAGCAAAATTTTTCTAAGTTTATTTACCTTATTTTCTCAACAATCTTATTTGCCTTCAAGTACTAAACTTGAGGGCAAATTTTTTTTGACCTTCACCCTTCAATTTTATAACCTATTGGCTTATAGTTGAAGTTGTTTGAAAGTCCGGCCGAGCAGGACGTCATGCCAACAATAAGATCCATATTGGCTTCGAGTATTACATGGTCGCCGGCTTTGCTTATGGGGGGCAGTACAGAGACCTTGCCGGTAGTGCCGTCAACAGGCACATTCATAAAAATATTAAAACAGGTGGGTATGTTGTCGGGCAATATACCATACTCTTGTAATGCTTCGCGAAGATTTCCAAAACATCCCCGATGCGGTTCGGCGTGGCCATAAATGATTCTGAACATTTCAGCGCTGCAGGGCGTTAACAAAAAATCGTGTTTACCAACCGTGTCCTCAATCATAGTAAACATAACGTTACTTCGGTTTGAGTAAAATTTATGGCCTTTGGTTAGGTAGATGGTCCCGGCATAATCAATGGTACGGCCGCTGGAAAGGTATTCCAGCTTATCGTGCAGGTTATAACAAATAAAGTCCGACACCTGCTCTCCTTCAATATCAATTACAGTTAAACGCTGGTTTTTCTTTAATAAAAAAGCTGCCCCGCTTTGCGGCGGAATAATGTTAAGATCGTTCATGTTTTATTTTTAAAGGGCACTTCCACGAGCTGTTGTAAACACGTCCGCTGTATTGATACACCTCAGACTGTGCGCCAAAGTCTTGCAGCATTGGGTTGATGGTCCCCGATAAATCAATATCGCGTTTGCGTACTGCATGTTGCAAGTGTCGGTATTTGCCTGTTTGTTTTAACTGTTGAAATTGTTTATGGGGATTAAATACAATTGCCGGATATTGAAACTGTCTTGCCTGCCTGCTGCTGTTTGGGTGCAAACCGATTATAAAAAAAGCCTCTTCTTTTAAACTGAAGCTAAAGTCCGGGGAAGACGGGTCGCATTGCACTCTTTTATCGTATTCATAAAGTTGTGCATCCATATCTGACAACGATTGCAGACGTTGCCACAATAACTCTTCAAACATCGCTTCACTAGTTTGTTGCGGTTGTTTAAAGATGATGGCCGCACTGTGGTAGAGATCTTCCGAGTTTCGGTACTCATCCACAAAAGCATATAAATAGTCCAGTATTGATTTATCAGAAACCGGGCAGGCTATATGTTCTACTACCATAGCATGAAATTGCTGTTTAGCAAGAGCCGCTTTAGCAGCTACGCAGGCAAAACCTTTATTGCCAATGTAGCTTTTGTATTCATTAATAAGTTCATCGTTTGAAATCATAAAACATGCTTTCGTTCGCACTACAGCTAAAAAAAATATGCCTTAAAAACGGGTAATTTTAATTATGTGCTGACAATGAATGTTGATGGCTTTTTTTGTTTAATAACAC